>JAEUSS010000242.1 GCA_016788685.1 Prolixibacteraceae bacterium
CAAAATCTGGTTACCTGGACCAATTATTCCGGCATGGACCCAGAGGTTTCTGTTCGTAACTCGATCCTAACACCGGGATTCGATTTTTCCGCTTATCCGATACCACGAACAATTGTATTTGGATTTAATCTCACATTTTAATACTAAAGACAAACAATATGAAACATAGATATTACCTGCTATTCGTGCTTTTCTTAAGCCTGATTTCCTGTCACGATTTGTTGAATAAAACTCCGGATGACTTTCTTGCTCCGGAAACCTACTATACCTCAGAAGCCCAATTAAACTATTCTCTTAATGGCGTTTATGACATTATGGGTTACACTTACGGAACAATCAGACTTTACAGATTAGGACTGGAAGCAGACGAAGGTTATTATGCCAGAACAACTCCGGTAACGGGGCCGCAATCTTACAACTTTACGGCAAGCGATTCCAATATCAGTTCAATCTGGGCGAACTGGTATGTAGGCATCAACCGTGCGAACATCTTATTGGAAAATGTCGATAAAAATCCGGGAATAAACCAGGCAGTGCGAGATCAGGTAAAAGGGGAAGCCTTATTTCTGAGAGCCTACTACTATTTTTTGCTGGTACAGAGTTTTGAAGGAGTCCCTTTGATTTTAAAATCGGCTTCTTCGGCTGCAGAAACAGAAGTCCCGCGTGCTTCAGTTAAAGAAGTATACGATCAGATACTGTCAGACATGAAAGAAGCCGAAGCGTTAGTCCCCGGAATTAGAACTGTTGGTTTTGGCGGCAGGGTTACTAAATCTGCGGTTCGCGGAATTTTAGCACGGGTATGCTTATATATGGCCGGTTACCCGCTTAAAGATGTTTCAAAATATACCGAAGCCAGAGACTGGGCAAAAAAAGTCATGGAGGATACTGAAGCTGCTCATTCATTAAATCCTAGTTACTCACAGGTTTTTATCAATTACGCACAAGACAAATACGACATCAACGAAAGTATCTGGGAAGTTGAATTCTGGGGAAATAAGACTGATGCTTATACCGAAACCGGATATGTTGGTTTTGCAAATGGTCCTCAAACATCCAATGTCTTAACTGGCCCTGGTTACGGAGGAGTCTGTGCAACACACAGCCTATATCTGTTATATGAGCCCGGCGATTTAAGAAGAGATTGGGCCATTGCCAATTTTACATACAACAGTACAGGAGAACTCGGCTCTAAGAAATTCCAAACCTCAACTTCAAATGCATCGCTGTTAAAACGTAACTGCGCCAAGTTCAGAAGAGAGTTCGAAGTCCTCTTACCTAAAGTATCCAGTGCTACACCTCAAAATTTCCCGGTCCTCCGGTATTCTGATGTTTTGCTCATGTTCGCCGAAGCAGAAAACGAAATTAACGGCGAACCTTCTCAAGCTGCCATCGATGCAGTCAATCAGGTAAGACAAAGAAGTTGGGCTTCGGGAGTAAAAAAGATTACTGTTACATCCGGAGGAACAGGTTATACCTCTGCACCTAGTGTAACGTTCTCTGCCGGAGAGAACAACAATACAGCGACAGCAACTGCAACTATAAAAAGCGGCAAGGTAACTGCAATCACTTTAAATCAGGATGCTGTCTACGGAACTCAACTGGGTACATACGCTTCAGAACCCGTAATAACTATTACTGGAGGCGGCGGTTCCGGCGCTACCGCAACTGCTGAAATCTATAAGATTACTGATGCGAATATTCCGACTATGGATAAAACGGCCTTCCGTGAATTCATTCAGAAAGAACGGGCCAGAGAACTGTGTTTTGAAACCTTAAGAAAATACGACCTTGTTCGCTGGGAAATATTCCAGTTTACCATGCAGGAAACGGGCAAGCAGATCGATCTGGCAGCTCCGGGAACCTACTATGGACAGTACTATAAGAATGTATCGGAGAAACATCTGACCTGGCCGATTCCTACTCGTGAACTTACAGCCAACAAGGCGCTGGTGCAAAACTTAAATTGGTAAGACGCTGAATATAAAAAAAACTGATATGAAAATTAAATATTTTAGCCTTCTGCTTATCATATCGATATTAACAGCCTGCAATGAAGAGATTGAGGTAAGTAAAAACATCGATGAATTTAGTGTAACAACAAGTACAACAACGTATAAGGCGGGTGAGACCATTAATTTCAACTTTACAGGAAATCCTGGGATAATTTCATTCTATTCCGGAGAAGTTGGCAGTGACTATGCTTTTAAGGATGGACGCGTTACGGAGACCGAAGCCACTAAAACAATGTCTTTTACATCATCAGTATCACTCGGAGATCAGCCCAACCAACTATTTGTGATGGTTTCCTCTGATTTCAATGGGAACAGGCTTGATTTTTCAAATGTGGAGGCTGCAACATGGACAGATGTTACAAGCAGGTTTAAACTGGGCACCAGCGCTTCTTTTTTAGCCTCCGGAAATAAGGATATTTCCGATTTAGTCGTTGAAGGGAAACCGCTGTATATTGCATTCAAATACGTAACCAGACCGCAAACAGAAAACGGAGTTGCCCGACAGTGGATGATCCGTAATTTTGTGCTTACAACCAGTTCTCCCATAGGAACGCTAACGCTTGCCGACAGCAAAAATGCAGGCTTCATGATTGTTGACCAAAATCCACTTACATATCCTGCAAGATCTTCAGTGTCATCGACTACAGTAACATTGTTAGGACACAATTTCACCGCTGAAAAAGACACATTATCTGAGAACTGGGCCATAAGCAATCCTATTAACCTGGGAAGCATCGATCAGGGACCCGACAGGCCTATTGCTGTTAAAGGCAATTCGGATGCCCGAATAGATAGCTTTTCATATGTCTATCAAAAACCCGGTACCTATAAAGTGTGGTTTATCGCATCCAATACAAATATTGACCAGAATCTAGTTGTCATTAGACAGCTAGATATTACGATAACTGAGTAACTAAATATTCCGGCATCCGGATATACTTATATCTCGGTCATTGCTTGAATCGTACAATAAAAAATTGAGTTAAAATCCACTTCTCTCCCGCTTATCTACCTTATCTTTATATGGATGGCGGGAGAGAATTGAACCTGAAAACAAATAACTCAATATCCCAAAGCAACGGCGGGCGAATTGCATACAAAGAACCAGAAAGACAAAACAGAGATCAGAGTTTCCAAAATCTCAATTATTATGACGATTTGCATCACTTCAAGTCAACTGCCGCAAAGATCACACCGAACATAAAACACTGTAAAATATTGAAAATACATCCAGTTGTCACTTTACAAAAATAAAACAAACGATTGCGTAAACAATTTGATTTTCTATCTTTATCGCGAATTAACGGAATATGCAACAATTTAATCAGGTGAGAAATTTAACTATATACTTACTCATACTTCTGGGAATTACACTAAGCTCGCAGAGTCAAAGTTCAAGTTCTGAAAATCTTCATGATCAGGCCTTCCGGAGTACCGGCCCAATCAACCTATTGAAGAAATCAAATCAATCCGAAAATCAACGCCTTTATCCGGATACTAATATTGACTCGATCTTTAATCCTCCGGCGATGTACTCACAAGGGTATGGAAACTTCCGCTCTCCGTTAAAATTTTATAACGGGAAGACTGTAAAAACACCGGAAGACTGGACAAAACGCCGGAAAGAGATTATCAACCGCTGGCACGGGCTGATGGGAAAATGGCCTGCTGTAATCACAGATCAAAAACCGGAATACCTGGAAACCGCTCGCCGCGAAAATTTTACGCAACATCACATCCGGTTTTACTGGACCCCCACCGAAAAGACTGACGGCTACCTGCTGATTCCCGATGGCGATGGTCAGAAACCGGCAGTGATTACTGTATTTTACGAACCCGAAACAGCTGCCGGTATTGGAGGGAAACCCCACCGCGACTTCGCCTATCAACTCGTCAAACGCGGATTTATCGCTCTTTCCATCGGAACTCGGGAAGCTTCGGCTAAAAATAATTTTTCATTATGCTATCCTGATATCGAAAACGCAAAGGTTCAGCCACTTTCGATGTTAGCCTATGCAGCAGCAAATGCCTGGAATGTTCTGGCTAAAGTGGACGGAGTTGATTCTGCCCGAATTGGCATCGTCGGGCATTCGTTTGGCGGGAAATGGGCAATGTTTGCTTCCTGCCTCTACGAGAAATTTGCCTGTGCCGTTTGGTCCGATCCCGGAATTGTATTTGAAGAATCGCGCGAGGCCGTCAACTATTGGGAACCGTGGTATCTGGGTTATCATCCAAAACCCTGGCGAAAACGGGGTTTAATCACCGCCGCCAATCCGGCGAAAGGACTCTACCTGAAATTAAGAAAAGAAGGCTACAATCTGACTGAGCTTCATGCCCTGATGGCTCCCCGCCCCTTCCTGGTTTCGGGAGGTTCGGAAGATCCGCCTGAACGTTGGATCGCGCTGAATCACAGCATAAAAGTAAATGAACTACTTGGTTATCAGAATCGTGTCGCAATGACCAACAGGCCCGAACATTCGCCAAATAAAAAGTCGAATGAGCAGATTTATCAGTTTTTTACGCATTTTTTAAATCCCTGATAAAAAAGCTAGCTTTAACGGGTTCTCAAAAATTTGATCAGAAATTTAAAAACCATATAAACCAACAGGATATGATTAACAGACGAAATCTTATTAAAACAGGTGCCCTTGCCATTGCAGGACTTGCCCTTGGCACCTCGTTAATGGCACAAAGTAAAACAGAAGGACGGCGGGTCGGAATTATCGGACTGGATACCTCGCACAGCATTGCTTTTACCAAGGTACTGAACGATGCCAACGTCGGCGATACTTTTGCCAACTACAAAGTAGTAGCGGCCTATCCGCAAGGCAGCCTCGATATCAAATCGAGCGTTGACCGCATCGAAGGCAACACGGAACAGATAAAAAAACTGGGAGTGGAAATCGTAAGTTCAATCGACGAGCTGCTTACAAAAGTTGACGTGGTATTGCTCGAAACCAATGATGGTCGTCGTCACCTCGAACAGGCACTTCCCGTGCTAAAGGCCGGAAAGCGGATGTTTATCGACAAACCGATGGCTGCCTCGCTAGCCGATGCGATGGTCATCTTTAATGCTGCCAAACATTATAATGTGCCTGTGTTCTCGGCTTCTTCTCTTCGGTACATCAAAGGAATGGACGAGGTAAAAGGAGGTTCGGTTGGTAAAGTTTTGGGTACCGAAGCCTACAGCCCTTGTGCTCTCGAGAAAACTCATCCTGATTTTTTCTGGTACGGCATTCATGGGGTTGAAACGCTGTTCACCGCAATGGGAACCGGCTGCAAAACAGTAGTTCGTGCCACAACAACCGATACCGATATGGCCATTGGCACCTGGAACGATGGAAGAATAGGCTCCTTCCGCGGATTGCGTGCCGGGAAACCAAACTACGGCGGAACCGTCTTCGGCGAGAAAGCCACCGTAACACTTGGCTCTTACAACGGATACAATCCGCTGTTGGTTGAAATTGTCAAATACTTTCAGACCGGAATAGTTCCGGTTCAGCCTGAAGAAACACTGGAAATACTGGCCTTTATGGAAGCTGCTGATCTGAGCAAGAAAAAAGGCGGTGTCCCGGTAGCCATCGATGAAGTGATGAAAAAAGCCCAAAAACAAAGTTCGAAATATAAATTTTAACTCAATCCCTAATATAGAACCGATATGGAAAACAATAGAAGAGATTTTATCAAGAAAACATTTCTGGGCACTGCCGCTTTATCAATTGGAGGAGTATTGCCGGGTTTCAGCGCCAAAAGTTACAGCAACATTGCGGGAGCCAATGAGCGGATCAATGTGGCCATGATGGGAGTGAATGCACGGGGGTTCGCCTTAGCCAACAATTTTTCAGGCCTGAAAAACTGCAAAATAATTTATGTCAGCGACGTGGATACCAGAGCAGCCGAAAAATGTATTGCCAGTGTTGAAAAGATTGCCGGAGAACGCCCCAAAACGGCTCCTGATTTCAGGAAAGCACTGGAAGATAAAGACCTGGACGCACTGGTTGTAGCAACTCCCGACCATTGGCATGCTCCGGCTGCTTTGATCGCCATGAAAGCCGGAAAAAATGTATACCTCGAAAAACCGTGCAGCCACAATCCTTACGAAGGAGAAATGCTGGTTGAAGCTGCAAAAAAATACGGAAAAGTGTTGCAGATGGGAAATCAGCGCCGCTCCTGGCCCAATGTAATTAAGGCCATTGAAGAAATCAAATCCGGAGCAATTGGCAAACCATACTTCGGGAAAAGCTGGTACACCAATAAACGTCCCTCCATCGGGATCGGGCAGGAAGCTAGCGTCCCGGATTGGCTGAACTGGGATCTTTGGCAGGGACCAGCACCACGCAAAACCTTCAAGAACAACTACGTACACTACAACTGGCACTGGTTTTGGCACTGGGGAACAGGCGAAGCACTCAACAACGGAACCCACATGATGGACATCCTGCGTTGGGGAATGGGTGTCGATTATCCGATCAACGTCAGCTCAAACGGCGGACGGTTTCACTACAAAGACGACTGGGAAACACCCGACACACAAGTTATCAGCATGGACTTCAAAGAAGGGTTAAGCATGACCTGGGAAGGCCGCAGCTGTAACGCCCGCAACATTGAAGGCTCATCGGTAGGCGCTATGTTTTACGGAGAAAAAGGCTCCCTGCTGATTACCGGAGGTAACGGATATACCCTGTACGACCTGGATGGTAAGGAAATAAGAAAAATTGAAGACAAGGAAAAAATCGATCCGCGCAACTCGGCCAGTCCGGCGCAACAGCTGGATGCTTTACACATCCAAAACTTCTTTGACGCCATCTCCAAAGGCGCTCCGCTCCGTTCCGACATCGATTCCGGACACAAAAGCACCCTGCTGGTACAACTCGGTAATATTGCTCAGCGCGTAGGCCGTTCTTTAGAAATTAATCCTGAAAACGGACATATTATCAAGGACAAAGAAGCCAGTAAATTGTGGTCCCGCGAGTACGAAAAAGGATGGGAAATGAAACTATAAAAAGCTGTCGGATACTGATGGAACGAAAAATTGAATACACAAAGCTGCAGTTGGTATTTCTGGTACTGCTCCGCTTTTCGATTGGCTGGCACCTTCTGTATGAAGGTGTAGCCAAACTGATGAACCCGCAATGGTCTGCTTCGGGATTCTTAAAGGAATCTCAGTGGATATTGTCCGGTTTCGCCCGATGGATCGTATCTGATCCTCAAATACTAAATGCAGTTGATTTCCTCAACACCTGGGGACTAATAGCCATTGGACTGGGACTGATTTTCGGGCTTTTTTCCAGAGCTGCTGCCATCTCGGGTGCTTCATTGCTGTTTGTCTATTACCTGAATTGCCCGCCACTTACCGGCATTGAATACATCCGCCCTTCGGATGGCAATAACCTGGTTGTTGACAAAACGTTAATCGAAGCGATTGCTTTGTGTGTGCTGGCGTTATTCCCAACAAGCCGTATTACCGGACTTGATGCGCTTATTCCGGATTTTAAAACCCGCAAAAGAAAAGGGGAGGTTTATTAAATGGCTGAAATTAATTTTGATAATCAAAAAAATGATCCGGCAATGAACGATGGGGAGAACAAATCGGGAATGAAACGCCGGACAATGCTGAAAGCCCTGGCTAGTTTGCCTGTTGCCGGATTATTCAGTTACGAACTGCTTAAAAAAAGCAGCTACGATATCGACAAACGCAACTCGGTAATTAAAGAACTCGGCCTTGATTCGATTGAATTTCCGGTTTCGGACTATGGCAAAACAAAGCCAACCGGCGACTTGATCCGGATAGGTTTTATCGGTTTCGGAACACGTGCAACCCAATTATCAAAGGCGCTGGGATTCATTCATCCGGAAGAGGTGACAAAAATGACGAAGCAAAATACCCTGGCCGGCTGGCTGCAGCAGGAATATCTGAATGTGGCCATCACCGGAATTTGCGACGTATTTGACTTGCGGGCTGAAAATGGCCTGGCTACGGCAGAAAACAATATCCGCCCGGGAGGAGAAAATGCGGTTAAACTACCGGTCAAACGCTACCTGACCTATCAGGATATGCTGGCAGACAAAGATATCGATGCCGTGATTATTGCAACTCCCGACCACCTCCATGCGCGCATTGCCATCGAGGCAACAAAAGCCGGAAAGCATGTTTACTGCGAAAAAAGTGTGGCGCATACCGAAGAAGAACTGAACGAACTCTACGCAACAGTAAAAAGCAGTCCGATTGTTTTTCAGCTGGGTCATCAGATTACTCAGAGTACTGTTTTCCAACAGGCCAAAGAGATTGTCAAAAAGGGCATTCTGGGTAAAATTACTTTGGTTGAAACCACCTCGAACCGAAACACTGCCAACGGGGCATGGATCAGACATCTGGATGCCGACGGGAAACCAAAACCGGGCGATGAAACCACCATCGACTGGAAACAATGGCTCGGGCATTCGCCATATGTACCTTTCAGTACCGATCGTTTTTACAACTGGACCAAGTGGTTTGCTTATGACACCGGGATGATTGGTCAGCTATTCACGCACGAATTTGATGCGGTGAACCAGCTGCTGCACATCGGGATTCCCAAAACAGCAACATCATCCGGAGGAATTTATTGCTGGAAAGACAATCGGGAGATGCCCGATTCGCTGCACTGTACATTTGAGTACCCCAACCACGACCTGACTTTGCTTTACAGCGGAAACCTGGCTTCGAGCCGGAATCGCGGACGGGTATTTATGGGGCGTGACGCTTCGATGGAATTAGGAAATACCATCCGTGTTACTGTCGACAGAGATTCTGAAAAGTATAAAAAAGCAATTCAATCAGGTATCATCGACACCGATTCGCCAATGATTTCCTTCAACCCGGGAGCAGAACAGATTGATGCGGTAAGCTCTGCCTCAACCAAATACTACGCTTCGCGCGGACTTACCACCACAACAGTGAACGGCCGCCCGGTTGATGTAACCCACCTGCACTTACGCGAATGGCTGAAATGCATCCGCAACGGGGGAACTACCAGTGCGAATATCGAAATGGCCTATCAGGAAGGTGTGGCATGCCTGATGGCGCACAAATCATACATCGAAAAACGACAGGTTGTTTGGGATGAAGTAAACATGAAAATTATTTAACAATTCACATTTCGATGAAAAACTAATTGGATACTGATGGATAAAAAAACCTCAATCATTTCAATAGCCATAATCGGCTTAATGTTCTTTATTTTCGGGTTTGTCTCGTGGGTCAATGCAATACTCATCCCCTACTTCAAGATATCGCTCGAATTAACCAACTTTCAGTCGTACCTGGTCGCTTTTGCCTTTTACATTGCCTATTTCGTCATGTCGGTACCCTCGTCACTGATCCTCGAAAAATTCGGGTTTAAAAAAGGGATGATGTTCGGCTTCTTCGTCATGGCTCTGGGAGCTTTTCTTTTTGTTCCGGCAGCATTAACCCGTACTTACGGTTTGTTTTTGCTTGGCCTTTTTTCAATCGGGACAGGGCTCGCTATTCTTCAAACGGCAGCCAATCCGTACATTACCATTATCGGCCCTATCGACCGGGCAGCCCAACGGATCAGTATCATGGGGGTTTGCAACAAACTGGCCGGTATCCTGGCACCGCTGGCATTTGCCGCCGTTGTGCTGAAGGTTACTGACAACGATTTGTTTATCGCCCTTAAAGACGGCACCATGTCTGATTTTGACAAAGAAATTGCGCTGACCAGCCTGATCCGGAGAGTAATTCTTCCGTACAGCGTTCTGGGTACACTCCTGTTTTTGGTCGGCCTGCTGGTTTACAAATCGCCACTTCCGGAGATCAATACCGATCAGGCAAACAAGCAGGATGCCAACGACGGACATGACGGAAAAACAAGCATCTGGCAATTTCCACATCTGATACTTGGAGCATTTGCTATTTTCTTCCATGTA
>JAEUSS010000277.1 GCA_016788685.1 Prolixibacteraceae bacterium
ATGGTATAAGATACATCCAGATCATCAAAACCTGTACAGTTATCAGCCACATCTTCATGATTTAACCTGATGTCGGCTACACGTACCGAACCAGCTCCGTTCTCTGTACAAATGGTTCTGCTGGCGGGAGCATATTCAGTAAAAACAGGCTTGGTTACATCAACCAACCGAAGAACATTCGAAACAGCATTGCAACCTGCACCATTAAAATCCGTTGTTTGCGAAACCAGTAAACGGTATTCGTCACCAAGGCTGCCCAGCACTCCGGAAAAAGTAGGACTGTCGCCGCCGACAACCGTCCACAACGAGCTGTTATGAACCTTTAGCTGCCACTGGTAATGAACAGCGCCGCCGTATCCGCTGACGTCCGACTGAATGGTCAACTCATCTCCCGGGCAAGTGTTGTCAAATCCCAGAGAGCTAATAGTCAACTGAGGTGGTGAGATGACCGTAAATTTTTGCTGGCAAGCAGCCATATTCAAACCTCCGTCCTTTACGGTATAGGTACGGGTCACCACAGAACCTGACAGAACATCACTATAACCGATTTCCAGCGAATTACACTGGCTTCCTGCATTGTCAGAATAACGCCCTCCAGCCGCTTCGAATGCTGCCAGCGTATTGATGTCCGGGATGTTGTTTATACAAAATACCGACTGATCGGGAGGACTGGTTAAGCTGGGAGCCGTCAGGTCTTTTACTGTTATCCTGAAGCTGCACGTTGCTGTATTTCCGGCAGCATCAAAAGCAGTATAAGTAATTACCGATGTTCCGGCAGCAATTGTAGCCTGATGTTTTCCTCCAGCCAATGAAATCTCTTCACCTGCACTGGAAGACACTGTTGTTGTAACCGAACTTCCGCAATTATCCGTTGCTGTCGGGATGGTCCAGCTTACCAATGCCGAACACATTCCGGGATCAATATCCCGGGTCATATCAGAAAGACATCCTGAGAATACGGGAGGAGTTGTTTCGATCGAAACCGTCACCACTGAAGAATAGACCGGGTTGCATGCTCCGTTCTTCACCATTGCCCTGAAAAATGTTTTTGAAGCCAGCGGTCCAATGTCGGCACCTGTTAACGTCTGAGAAGTAACCGCAATATCCACCGGAGAAGTAAAAGCCTCATCGGCAGACTTCTGCCATTTAACCACATTGCCTGTATTGCCGCTAAGCACAATGTCGGCAGGTGCAGAGTTGTAACACACCACCTGATCTGACGTAAGCGTCCCTCCAACACTAACAGCATCAACTTTCAGGACAATGGAGTTGCTTTCTGCCGGATTCCCTGTGGTACAAGCGAGGTCCGAGGTCATTTTTACACTTATGACATCATTATCAACCAGGTTTGCTGATGAGTATGTTGAACCGGTTGCTCCGCTAATCGGGTTTGTTCCTTTGTACCACTGGTAGCCTGGCGAAGTTCCTCCGTTTGCCGGAGTAGCGGTAAAGATCACGTTTGTCCCTTCACAGACAGCAGTAGCTGACGCCGAAATACTGACACTGACCGGAAAAGTTTCAATTACAGTAACTGACACAACATTCGACAGGTTGGTTGCCAGATAGGGATCCGGCGAGATATTATTGCGACTTGCAAGTATTACCTTTCTGACCAGATAGTATGTTCCGGGAGTACGAAATGGGATTGACATCGCCGAAGGGGTAAACTCAGCAGCGGTTGCTCCGGGAATATCAGCCCACGGACCGCCGGGCGAAGTACTGTAAGCCCACTGATAACCCGACCCCGAAGCAGTAATCCCTGAAGGCAAATAACCCAAGGCATCTCCGCTGATTTCAGCGCCGGAGTTTCCCTGGCAAATATTTTGAGAGGTGTTGACTGAAAGAACATTCTCGATCATGAGGCTCATATCCCTGAAAGCAACCCGATTACCTCCTGTACTTTCATAAAAATCATACACCAGCGAACTGGATCCGGTTAGCGAAAACAACACATCCGGAACGAAAGCAAAACCCTGTTCCCCCCAGTTGTTGTATACCGGATTTCCGTCAACTGTCAGCCGGCTTCCGTCATCAGAACCTAAGCTGGCAGTATACAATCCTCTTCTTGTTGAGTTCATGCGGAACCTTACTGCAAAGAACTCAGAGTAAACAGCTCTGTCCGATTCGCTTGCTGCAACCGAAATACAATTGTTCGTCCCTCCAAAAGATTCGTCGAAGCTTTCCGGCTCGGTCAAAATTCCATAATAATCGGAAAAAGCGCTCGATTCTGACGGCGGACTGGAAACCGCGTCCAATCTCTTATAAACGTGCCCCATCCAGTAATTTGTCCCCGAAGTCAGTTGGTTGTCCCCGGATGGTGATGGTGAACCGACAACTACGGAAATATCGGTTGTCCGCCCGATTTGATCACTAACGGTAACCGTATATGTTCCGGCTGCCAGATTAAAAAACAGATTATCCGACTGCGGATAGCCGCCATTCAAACGATATGAGTATGGAGTGTCACCACCGGAAGCTGTTACCCAAATGGTTCCGGTACTGCCGCCAACACACGTTTCAGTAGCCTCGGCCGAAGCTATTAACCAGGTAATTACAACCTGTCCTCCGGCACCATTTCCTCCGGTCTTTGGTCTTCCTTCTCCGGAACCTCCCCCACCTCCTCCGGGAAAGTATCCTGCGTTCCCATTTTGACCAACCGCACCTCCGTTACCACCATCACCGCCCCCAAACGGTGTATAATACCATGGATACTCAGTTGTCACCCAATATTGCTCTCCCGACCAACCCTCTTCATCGTAGCCAGCAGAAGAGCCTCCGTACCCTCCTTGCCCATAACTGTTATCCCTTCCAATTTCTCCTTGCCCTCCTGAATACATGATGTCACCAACACAATTTGCAGCATCTCCCCCGGCTCCTCCAGGAGGCGGAGTCCCGGTTGAGGGTCTTCCACCGATCCCCCCTTTGGCTAAGACAATATATCTGCTAATAAAATAACTGTCTCCTCCATTATTTCCTTTAGAGCCAGCAACACCGGTTCCTCCGGCACCAACCGTAACCGAATAGTTTCCCCCGCCGGCAACGGGGATGTTGAGCTTTCTGGAATAGGCACCGCCACCGCCACCGCCACCGCCGTCACTCCCCCGGTTCTGTCCTCCTCCGGCACCGCCACCGCCCCAGCATTCAACAGTAACGGCAGTAACCCCGGCAGGCACCCTAAAATTCCCTGAGCTCGTAAAGGTTTGAGATGTTTGTGCACTTGACTCGGACACCAATGACCACACCAAAAGTAAGAGGACCACTTTAATGAAAAAATGTCCTTTTCGTTGAATCCCTAACATCCCCATCATCGCCCTTTCAAATCTGTTAGAAATAAGCGTCCGAAGGGGCGTTGCGGATTATTGCAGTTCAGCTGTTGAACAACAGAAGCTGACTGATTGATTTGCTGTAATATAAACTTGGTAATTTTCCAGTTGAGATATCGAGTTTCCGATGAAACCAGAGTACCAGAAAGAACTATTAAATAGTAATGTAAAATCCATCCATGCATATAAAATCCATAAAGCCATCGTAAAAATAGTCTTAGTTTTATTCTTAAATGGCTGCATTGAATGAACCCTACAGTTCACTGAGCAAAGCAGCGATTCTAATTACCAACGTTTTTATTTAGAATAAAAATTGCCTGAACAGGAACAATTTCATGTAAAAAAAAGAAACAGCAGGAAGCAGGTATGCCGGCTATTTGATCCTGATCTGATAGTCGAATACCTCTATCACATCACCCGGTTTCAATTTAGCCCGTTTACGGAATTCAGGCTCACCGTTACGAAAAACGAGACCATCGTCAACCATCATTTTAGCTTGCCCTCCTGACTCGCTAATCCTCATTATCTTTAACAACTTAATCAATTCGATATACTCTTCGCCTTTCAGTTCGTATGTTTCCATCGGATATGTTTTTGCCCTTGTTGTACACTTAGCGTTGATCTTCCGGAGCTGACCAGTAAATGGACAATAGTCTCCTTTTATTTCAATAACCTTATTGCCCTTTCAATTCCTGCCGGAGTTTCAAAGGCAGCTTATCGACCACAAGCTGGTACGAATGATCAGTCAATTCCTGAATCAGTTTCCGGCTTAGCGAGCCATCCATATTCACGGTGTTCCAGTGTGCCTTGTTCATGTGATATCCGGGTTGAATAGCCGGATACTCTTCTCTTAGCTCAATAGCCCGGGTCGGATCACATTTCAGGTTCAGGCTCCAGTCGCCTTCCAGATTCGTCAGCACAAACATCTTTCCCATGACTTTAAAAACCAGGGTGGTCTCATCAAAGGGGAAATCCTCTGTGACGCCGGGCTTTGCCATGCAATATTCTCTAAATTCTTCAATATTCATCAACAAAAAGTATTAACGTGCCCAAAGATAAAAAAATAGAAATTGTGCCATTGAAATTCAAGAAAAAAGCCCTTCAGGAGGATTCGACCTTCCGAAGGGCTTAAACATATTTCAAAGAGTTGGGATGCTAAATCAGGTTCAATGCTTTCATCCCGTATTTTAATAAAATGAGTACACCTATAAGGACGACCACACCTATAGCAAGTGCCACCATATCACTCATTGTTTTTTTCTTTGGCTCATTAGCCGTATTTTGATTTTCCATTTTTATCAGATTTTAATGCATTTAAAATTTTCCGGACAACAACCCGGAAATCAATTCACTCACAGACGCAACAATAATAACTGACATAGCGATCAAAAAATATTGTTACCCGCAACCATACCTTCTGCATGGCTGCTTAATTGGACGGAAGGTGAGTAAAGGCTAATTCAGCAACGCGTGCCCCTTGATAAAAATTGGAACCGGAGAGCAATACTTTATTGGTACAGAAACATAAGCGATGGTCCTGAAATCATAGTCGAGTGGAATAATCCTGTTAGGCAGGATCAATACCGACATCATCCGGTGAATCTCGGTGATGGAATGAATTAAATTATTTAATTCGATTTCCAGATAAATTGTACGGGTACAATCACTAATCTCCGGCTGAGCCATTGACAACTCGGTATTCTTTTCCTCAAAATCAGGAAAATAGGGCAATGTCTTTCCTCCCGCAAAAGTATTATTTGCAAGAATCAGGACGAACAACATGAACCCTATATGCTTTAGTTTCTCCATTCTTTCGAAAAATTCGACCTCAAAAATATCAAAATTAATGACACCCGGCAATTAATATATTCTATCGAGATTTTTTTTGATTATTAAAAAACTTATCGGCCGGCAAGTGCTCCGAGGTATCCACGAACCCCACATTTTTAAGAAATTAAGAAGTTCGTGACACAAGTCACATCCGCCAGCCTTAGGTATGCTTTATGTTCGTAGCTTTGCCGGTCATTTTTTAATGTGCAACTTTTAATTTGTTGGTATGTTGGGAGCAAAAAGCCATTCTGCATTAAATAAGGTCACTTTCGCCGGCTTGTTAATAACTATCGGAATTGTTTTCGGAGACATTGGTACCAGTCCGCTGTATGTGGTAAAAGCAATCATTTCGGGTGTTGAACATTTTGATAAGGTATTGATATACGGCGGGATCTCTTGTGTATTCTGGACTCTTACACTTCAGACCACGGTAAAATACGCGCTGATCACGCTGAGAGCCGACAATCACGGAGAGGGCGGGATATTCGCCCTATTTGCCCTGATGAAGAAAAAATCTCTTTGGGCTGCCGTTTTAACCATGGTTGGCGGCAGTGCGCTGCTCGCTGACGGAGTGATCACACCATCAATGACAGTAACTTCAGCCATCGAAGGCTTACGCCTGATTGATCCGCAGATCACTGTACTCCCTTTAGTTCTGATCATCATCACTTCCCTGTTTTTCATGCAGCAGTTCGGGACAGCTTTTCTGGGGAAGTCGTTCGGCCCGATTATGGTTATCTGGTTTAGCATGCTCGGAACATTGGGATTATCTCAGATAGTTACTCATCCCGAAATTCTGTACGCACTGAATCCGTATTACGCTTATGATTTCCTGGTAAACTATCCGAACGGATTTATACTGCTTGGAGCAGTATTCCTTTGTACTACGGGGGCAGAAGCTCTGTATTCCGATTTGGGACACTGCGGAATCAAAAACATCCAGGCCTCATGGATGTTCGTCAAAGTAACATTGGTACTCAATTACCTTGGGCAGGGAGCCTGGCTGATGAACCATCCGACTCCAAGCCAAGACCTCAACCCGTTTTTTGCCATTATGCCACAATGGTTCTTAATGCCCGGAATCTTCATTTCCACCGCGGCCGCAGTAATTGCCAGTCAGGCCCTTATTACCGGATCATACACACTGGTGAGCGAAGCTATCTCGCTAAACTTCTGGCCACGAATCAAAATTTTACATCCAACCCTGATTAAAGGGCAGGTGTACATTCCATTCGTCAACTGGATGCTTTGGTTCTTTTGTTGCTTCGTGATTTTGTTCTTTCAGGAATCGTCCAATATGGAAGCTGCATACGGACTGGCAATAACGATTACCATGATCATGACCTCTTCGCTGTTAATATTTTATCTGCATCAGAAAAATATATCGTTGCCCCTCATCGCGATTTTTGTTGTTGTTTTCGGCGCTATCGAAGGTTCATTTCTGATAGCCAACCTGCATAAGTTCCCCAACGGAGGCTGGTTCTCAATAGCACTGGCCTGCGTGTTCCTGGTCGTCATGATCGGATGGTTCTTTGGCCGGCGAATCAAAAACCGCCACATCAGTTTTTCTAATGTCAACAAATACCTGCATTTATTTAAAGACTTAAGCAACGACAAATCGATTCCTCAGATAGCCACCAACCTGGTCTATATCATCAAGGCCAATAACCTGCATCAAATAGAATCCAAAATCATGTTTTCGATCTTCAACAAACAGCCTAAGCGAGCCCAAACCTATTGGTTGCTGCATGTCGATATTGTTGATGAACCGGATACATTCAGCTACGAGGTTAACCAAATTATTCCCGGAACACTTATCCGGGTAGATTTTCA
>JAEUSS010000283.1 GCA_016788685.1 Prolixibacteraceae bacterium
TTGGCGATGCCCTGGTTATAACCAACTGGCAAACTTTTTATAAAAATGTTGTATTACTTGCTTTAGCTATTTTCATATTTTTTCAACGCAAAAACTTCAGGGGCAAAAATGCACCGGTTCTTTCCATTGCTTTTACCGGAATGACAACGGTTTTCTATTTTTACCTGGTTGCGTATTCGTACAACCACTTGCCGATTATTGACTTTAGCCCCTACAAGGTTGGTGTCAATATTCCGGAAGCCATGAAAATTCCGGAAGGAGCTCCAAAAGCGATTTACGAAAACAACTTTATTTACAAAAACCTGAAAACCGGAGAAGAAAAGGAATTTGCCGAAGCCGACATTCCCTGGCAAGACACACTCAACTGGAAATTTGTGAAAGCAAAAGAGGCCGTTTTAGTGCAGAAAGGCTATACTCCGCCTATACACGATTTCAGGATTGAAACGCCCGAAGGCGAAGATATCAAAGACTTTTTCCTCTATGATGACAATTACACCTTTATTCTCGTTGCATCCGATCTGCGGACAACCAACAGGGAAGGAATAAAAAAAGCTGTCGGGCTCGCCGCTGAAGCCAAAAGTAAAGGATATCATTTTATTGGATTGACATCCTCTTCTCCTGATGGCTTTGAGTCTTTCAAAAATGAAACCGGTGCGAATTTCGATCTTTTCAATGCCGATGAGATAAGCCTCAAAACCATTGTTCGTTCCAATCCGGGGCTGATTGTGCTGAAGAAAGGAACCATCTTAAAAAAATACCATTTTAACGACATTCCAAAACCGGAAGAATTAGACAGCCAGCTTGCAGAATAACAATACTAAAACCCGGATTTAACCGTTCGGATAAACAGCCGAATTCAAAAAGAATGATGCGCAAATTTATCATCCTGCTTCTTCTTGTCCTGGCACTTGTACTCCCGAAGGCTTTTGGCCAGATCGGAGGAGAAAATACGTACGACTTCCTTAACCTGACCAACTCGGCACGAATGGCTGCTTTAGGGGGCAACCAAATTGCCATCAACGACTCGGCTGATCTGAATGTTTCGTACACCAATCCTTCGCTCCTGAATGCCGGCATGAAAAATATGCTGACACTCAATTACGTCAGCTATTTTGCAGGTGTCAATTACGGATATGCGGCATACGCTTTTGGCACTCCGCTGCCCGGAAACTTTGCTGTTGGCATGCACTACATCAACTACGGAAAGTTTATTGAGGCACTTCCGGACGGAGAAAGAACCGGCGCAACATTTAATGCTTCGGAATACGCGCTGAATATCATCTGGTCGCACTCGTACAATCGCCTCACATACGGCATCAATCTGAAACCCATCCTTTCTTCGTTCGAGAATTACCAGTCTCTTGGGTTCGCCGCCGATTTGGGCGTGAGCCTTTTCAGTAAAGACAAAAACACGGTAGCTTCGCTGGTTGCCAGAAACATCGGATCGCAGATCACTACTTATTACGAGGGTGCCGAAAAGGAATCGGTTCCTTTCGATCTTCAGTTTGGATTTTCGCAGAAACTGCAGCATGCGCCCATTCGCTTTGCATTGACTATGCAGCATTTACAAAAATGGAACCTGGCCAAACCTGAAGAAGATAAAACCGGAACCACCGCTGTTTTAAAAGAAGAAAACTTCGGACAGAAATTTATGCGTCACCTGGTTTTGGGCGTCGAATTACTTCCGTCTCCCAATTTCACTGTCAGGGCGGGCTACAACCACCAGGTCAGGCAAGAATTACGTCTGGAAGAAAAAATGTCGACAGTCGGCTTCTCCTGGGGATTCGGGTTCCGTATTTCACGTTTTCAAATCAACTACGGCTCGGCCCGTTATCACCTGGCCGGAGCAAGCAACCTGATTTCCATCGCCCTCAACCTGAACGAAGGCTTTCGGTAAAACCCATCCACCTTCATCCTGTTTTACAACAAATTTTATCTGACAAAAATTAAGTGATAAGTCAAATTTCCTGTGTTTCTTTGTATTTTCGTTCAAAAACAGATTTATGACATTTCTTCCTAACGATAAACTGTTCAGTTTAAAGTGGTTCAGAGATTATACCTTAATCGTGATCGGAGCATTTATTCTGGCCTCCGGATTCGTTTTTTTTATTTCTCCCCATCGTATTGTCCCGGGCGGGGTATACGGCGTTGCCATTGTTGTTCACTACCTGACTCAGGGTGTGTTCCCGTTCTGGCCCGAAGGCATACCGATCGGATTGTTCGGGCTGATGCTGGACATCCCGCTCATCTTACTCGGGATCAAAATACTCGGCCCGCGCTTTGGCATGAAAACGGTTATGGGTTCGGTACTCACGTCCACCTTCATGATGGCGATTACCTATTTCCGAGAAGACGGAGATGCCCCCCTGGTCAATGATGTTCTGCTCTCCTGTGTTTTTGGCGGTGTACTGGTTGGAACCGGACTCGGCTTAATCTTTAAGTCCCGCGCCACTTCCGGAGGATCCGACATTATTGCCATGATTATTGCCAAGTACACACGCATACAACTCGGGCAGTTAATGATATATGTCGATTCGACGATCGTTTTACTCAGTCTGGTGGCTTTTAAAGACTGGCAGATTCCGCTTTATTCGTGGGTGGTCATATACATTACCGGAAAGGCCATTGACATGGTTCTCGAAGGAAGTGACTACAATAAAGCGCTGCTGATTATTTCTGAAAAACACGACGAAATCAGTCACAAAATACTCGTCGACCTGGAGCGGGGCGGAACTTACCTGAAAGGAACGGGCATGTATACCGGAAATGATAAAAGCATCATCTACACCGTAGTCAGCCGCCGGGAAGTGGCCATTCTGGAAGAATACATCAGCACGATCGACCCGGATGCATTCATCACGGTCATGGACACCCATGAGATTCTGGGAGAAGGATTCCAATCGCTTAAACATAAAATCACCGACTAACCCCAAATCACACGCATGATAAGTGGGCGGATGAAGAGGAGTATTTTGCTTAATTTTTAATCGCTGTTCTCCTGTTTTATGGTATAGTAATTTTTTAATTTTGGATTTTACTCAAGCAAAACAAATTATCCGGACCATGAATCGCTTCAGCATACTTATTCTTTTGTTCTGTTTTTGTACGTTTTCAGTTAAAGCCCAGAAAGTAGGATTGGTTCTGAGCGGCGGCGGAGCAAAAGGACTTGCACACATTGCTGTTATAAAAGCTCTGGAAGAAAACGGAATACCTATTGATTACATTGCCGGAACATCGATGGGCGCTATTGTTGCGGGATTATACTCTGCAGGCTATTCGGTCGAAGAAATGGAAAAACTGTTCCGGTCCGATCAGTTTAAATTTTGGTCAACCGGGCATATCCAGGAAGAATTTCGATATTTCTACCGCAACCAGGAAGAAGATCCGTCTTGGCTCGAACTTGATCTGTTCAAAAAAGAAGATAAAATAAAGATTCAACTGCCGACCAACCTGGTGCCTGAAGAACAGATGGATTTTGCTTTCATGGAGCTGTTTTCATCCGTCACGGCTATCAACAAAGGCGACTTCAATAACCTGTTCGTCCCTTATTTCTGCATCGCCACCGATGTATACAACAACCGCGAAGTGGTGCTCCGAAAGGGCGATTTGGGTGAGGCCATCCGTGGCTCAATGACTTTTCCGCTATACTTTAAGCCTATTGAAATTGACGGCACGCTGGTGTTTGATGGTGGAATCGTAAATAATTTTCCGGTTCAGAACATGAAAGAACTGTTCAATCCGGATATCATTATCGGACATAACGTGGCTAACAATCCGGAAAAACCCGATCCGGACAACGTGATGGCGCAGGTCGAGAACATGATCATGCGAAAAACTGAGTACGTCATTGATCCCCAAGACGGAATCCTGATGCAAACCAACTTCACTGACATTGGCTTACTCGATTTTAAAAAAATTGATCAAATTGAACAGTCGGGCTATGCAACCGTAAACCAGAAAATAGATGAAATAAAAAGCCGGATATCCAGAAGAGTCAACCCGGCTGACCTCCAGCAAAAACGGTACGAATTCAATATGAAAAAACCCCGGATGATCTTCCAGAATATCCAGATTGAGGGAATTGACGATGATATGCAGCGAAAATACATCATTCAGAGCCTGATGCACAACAACAATGTAATTGCCCTGAAAGAACTGAAAAAAGAGTATTTTAAACTGATAGCAGACCCGCAGATTAAGTCGCTGCGGCCTGTCTCGCACTATAATCCTGAAACCGGGTACTTTGATATGCATCTGATCGTTAAACAAAACAACCCCATGCAAATCAAATTTGGGGGAAATATTTCCAGCCGTCCCATTAATCAGGGTTTTCTAAGCGGCACTTATCGTCTTTTCAACCGCCGTTCGTACTCCTTTGATGCCAACATGTTTTTCGGCCGTTTTTACAGTTCGATGAAAGCCGGAACCCGCATTGATTTTCCAACCAGGCTGCCCTTCTACCTTTCGGGGTATTTTACGCTTAACCGCTGGGATTACTACTCTTCAACTACCGAATTTGTGTTCGAAGATGTGCGCCCGCCATACATCATCCAAAACGAAAACAGCTTTCGCACCGAGATCGGTTTTCCGGTTAAAACGTGGGGTAAAATCACTTTCGGAGGTTCGTACTCCGTTGCTGGTGACGACTATTACCTGACTGAATCGATAAAAGCGAGCGACACCCCGGACCGGACAAATTTTGACGCACTGGCAGCCACAGTAAATATTCAGGCCAACTCGTTTAATGATAAACAATACCCTACCGAGGGGGTTTCGTCAACGCTTTCATTCAATTACATCTCCGGAACCGAGAAAAACAATCCGGGCACCACGTCAAACAACCCGCTCAAAAGCCACTTCAACCATAACTTCTACCTATTGAAGGGCTGTTACGATCGCTACGTCAAACTCTCGCGCCAATTCACCCTGGGAATGATGACCGAAGTTGTTCTCAGTAACAAAGCACCTTTCAGTAATTACGTTTCCACAGTTTTATCTGCGCCATCGTTCAACCCGATACCACACAGCAAAACACTGTATCTGAACAACTTTCACGCCAACAAATATGTAGCATCGGGGATTAAAGGCATCGTCAGATTTTCAGATCAGCTGCATTTCAGATCCGAAGCATACGGGTTTGTTCCGGTACAGCAAATCGTTGAAACAACAAACTATCAGGCAATTTATAACGAAAAAAAATTTTCTACGATAAATTTCATGGGATCTGCAGCCTTCGTGTACCAATCAGCCATCGGCCCGATCAGCCTTTCCGTAAATTACTACGACAAAAGCCAGACTAAATTTTTCGGCATGTTCAACATTGGTTATATCCTGTTTAACCGGAAAGGCTATTGAAATTATGTTCTGTTTTTGCCCATCTTATTATCACATCCTGAAAATAAAATATCATGCTAAAAGTAAACGAATATTTCCTCGGAACAGTTAAATCCATAGCCCTGCAAAACGCAGAAGGAGATGCAACGGTTGGCGTAATGGAGGCTGGCGAATACGAATTCGGCACCTCAGCAATTGAGCACATGACCATAACCAGCGGTGTTCTGCATGTCATGCTTCCGGATGAAACAGAATGGAGCTCATTCAAAAAGGGAGAGACCTTTATAGTCGAAAAAGATGTAAGGTTCAAGGTAAAAGCAAACGAACAAGTCGCCTACTATTGCCGATATGTATAGCGGCATTCGCCTGACGCCTTGTGGCATTTCCCCGATTTGGGCAAAGAGCAGGAAAAAATCTGGTCTCCGCTTCACTTAGAAGCGGCAGACCCCTGCCTTGGGCTTCGGATCTGTTGACTAGTCAGAAAATCAATGCGATCCGAACGAGATTAATAAAATACCGATTAATATTCCGGCCAGATAGATGCCTTTGCGACGAATGTTTTTCTCGTGAAAAACCACCGCTCCCACAACGAATGAGATGACCACTCCGCCTCGTCTTAATGACGAAATAATTGAAATCATGGAATCTTCGTAGCTCAGCGCGTTAAAATACAGGTAATCGGCCAATACCAGAAATACACCAATCAGCGGAATCGACCAACGCCAGTGAAACCGGGTCCGTTCGGCTACCGGCAAACGCCAGCGGCTGATAGCCAGAACCGGCAATAAAATAACCACCTGGTAAAACGAAAACCAGGCCTGAACAGCCATCCGGTCGATACGGCGCATCAGAAATTTATCGTACAGTCCGCTGGCTGCCCCCAGAAAGGTTGCCGCCACGATAAAAAGCACCCATTTATTGGTTGAAAAATTAATTCCTTCCGACTTTCCGGTAGTGGACAACAGGTAAAAAAACAGCAATGTGACAATTACTCCAATCCATTGATAGAAATTCAGGTGCTCGCTGAAAATCAGGATGGCACCCAGCAAGGTCCAGATTGGTCCGGTAGCCCGGATAGGCGCCACAATAGTAATGGGCAGATTTTTCACCGCGTAAAACGCCAGAATCCAACCCGAAACCACCAGCAACGACTTCAGGAAAATGAGAACGTGCTGCTGGAATGAAATGCCGGGAACAAAAAGCTGAACGGATTGAAAAAATTCAGGATAAACGACTGAGCCAACTGTTACAGGCAAAAAAATAAGCGAACTGGTTAGGGTTGAGACAAAAAGCACCGGAATAACAGCGTTTTTATGAACCGACAATTTCTTAAATACCTCGTAACCCCCCAACAAAACCGCTGACATCAGCGCTAAAATCACCCACATAACATTACTCTAAATTTATTTCCGGAGCAAAACTAAAAAGGATTAGTGAGCACAGATCAACCCGCCACCAGGCATAGGTTTTATTTTATTGAAACTTAATATTATTCGGCGAACGGCCCTTCCGCAGTTTCTTTTGGTTTTCTTCTCTTCCTGACCACCAAAACTGCGCCACCCAATGCAAGCAAAGCACCGGCTATGGAAAGTACAGAGAAATGTTCGCCGTCGATCCAACTCACCTGGAGCCAGGTTAATATCCCCATCAGGACAAAAGTGATGATGGGATTTAAAATCAGGATCACACTTACTTTTCCGGCTTCGAGGTATTTGAGGGCGAGCGACAGGCAACCATACGAAATGAGCGTATTAGCTCCCAGAAAAAACAGCAAAGCCCAGTAACCAATACTCAGGTGAGCCAGACTCGAAAAATCTGCAAACGGCAAAAACAGCAAAACAGGTAATCCGAAAATAAATACGTTGAGTGTACCGACATCGTAGCTAAGCACCAGCCTCTTCTGCAACGCAGCATAAACGGCCCACGCCACTGCTCCGGTAAGCGTAATCAGCATCCCTTTGGTGTACTGAAGCTCCTGACCTTCGGGAACCGCGCCGACATGCTGCTGATAAAAAATCCCAAAACCCAAAAGCACCAGAAAAAAACCAAGCAGTTGAATCCGGGAAATCTTTTCGCTGAAAAAAAGAATTCCGAAAACAGCCAGCAATACAGGCCCTGCCTGAATAGCAACCTGAGCATCACTTGGGCTGGTAAACTGAACTCCGAGCATAAACCCGATGTAGTTCCAGCCCAGTGCCAGGGATGAAATAACAATCAGCCAGGTCGGTTTTAGAAGGATGCCGAGTTCTTTCGGATTGCTGACAGCCATCCAGGCAAACATACCCAGAAAAGCCAGAGCAAACCGAAACCATACGATGGTTGTTGAGTCAATTACTTTCGAAGCGACCTTCAGTGCAATGGCCAAAACGCCCCACATCAGTACGGTGATTAACGTATACAGAATTCCTTTTGCCTGATTGGTCATAAAAAAGTTCAAATTTATTGCGGTTTAGCGGATTCGGGCTACGTTTCCCGCAACCCGAAACAGAAAAAGGTATCACCGGAACAACAGCAATACCTTTTAAAAGTTTTTATTTTACAGCGGGAAACTACCTCAGCTGGGCGCCCAACTCGCGCTCATAGGCCGAAACCAGTTTCTGCATAATCTTCTCAATTTGTTTGTCATTGAGCGTTTTTTCGTCGTCGCGCAAAATGTAACTGACCGCATACGACTTTTTACCCTCCGGAACGCCCTTGCCTTCATAAACATCGAACAAATCGACAGACTGAAGCAATTTACGTTCAGAACGGAAAGCCACATCGCGCAATTGATTGAACTGAATGTCTTTATCAATCAGCAGGGCCAGATCACGGCGAACTTCCGGATATTTGGGCAACTCGGCAAATAAAACCTTGTTGTTTTTCAGCTCAACAAATAAAACATCCATACTGAAATCGGCAAAATAAACCGGGTTTTCGATATCAAATGCCTTGAGTACTTTTCCGGCAACTACACCAAATTCAACCAATTTCTTCCCGTTAAGCAAGTACTGTATTCCTTCGCTGATCAGCTCATTGGAAAAGCCTTCAACCTTCAGGCTGAGCACCGGAAAACCAAGACGTTTCAATACGTTTTCGGTATATGATTTCAGTAAAAAGAAAGAAGTTTTATTCGCCTGGTTCGTCCAGTTCGAAGCTTCTTTATCTCCGGTAACAAACAGTGCGAGGTGCTCTTCTTCCCTGTAGTTGCGAATTGAATTTTCTTTCAGGTCCCTGCCGTTGGTGAAATAGCAATTCCCGAATTCGTACAACCGCAAATCAGGATTCTTGCGGTTGGCATTGTGCGCAACCGACTCCAGCCCCCCGTACAACAAAGTCTGGCGCATACTTCCCAAATCGTTGCTTAACGGATTGAATATCTTCACCGTACTTTCAATCTTAAATACCGGATTATTTTCATAGTACGATGTTTTAGTCAGCGAATTCGACCAAATTTCATTAAAACCCTGAGCCGTCAGCATTTCTGCAATCAAGTTGCGCAGTTTGGTCGGATTGGGTTTCACCGAATATTGCAGCGATGAATTCACCAAAGTAGGTAATTCGATGTTGTTGTAACCGTAAATACGCAAAAGCTCTTCAATGACATCACACTCGCGGGTGACGTCAACGCGATACGGAGGAACCAGCAACGACAATCCGGTCTCGGTTTCGTTTTCTACAGCAATTTCAAGAGCTGCCAGAATCTGTTTGATTTTTTCTTTTCCCAGATCAATGCCAATCAGCCGTTTGATACTGGCATAATTCACATCAACTTTAAAACCGGAAACCGGTTCAGGATAAACATCCACAATTTCCGAAGATATTTCGCCCCCGGCGACTTCCTTAATCAGGAGCGCCGCACGTTTCAGCGCGTAAATAGTTCCGTTCGGGTCGGTTCCCCGCTCAAAACGGAACGAAGCATCGGTACTCAGAATGTGCCGGCGAGCAGTTTTGCGGATATAAACCGAGTCGAACCAGGCACTTTCGAGGAAAATACTGGTAGTTGAGTCTTTCACTCCCGAATGCAGACCGCCAAAAACCCCGGCAATGCACATTCCCTCCGTTTCGTTGCAAATCAGCAGATCATCGGCGTGCATTTCGCGTTCAACACCGTCCAAAGTCACAAACTTTGTTCCCGCTGTTGCGGTACGAACCACCACTTTATTGCCTTTAATTTCGGCAGCATCAAAAGCATGCAAAGGCTGTCCGGTTTCGAAAAGCACAAAATTGGTAATGTCAACAATATTATTAATTGGCTTCAGCCCAACAAGTTTCAGCTTATTTTTCAACCACTCCGGAGATTCTTTAACGGTTACATTCGAAATGGTTACTCCGGAATAGCGTGGACACGCTTTGGTGTTCCTGACCTCGACCGGGATTTCGAGCGAACGGTTGTCGACTTTAAACGCATCGACAGAAGGGCGGCTGTACGTAACCGGGTGTTTTTGCGAAATATAGGCGGACAAATCCCTCGCAACACCGATGTGCGATGCTGCATCAATGCGGTTGGCCGTCAAATCCACTTCGAGCACAAAATCCGAATCGATCTTAAAATATTCGCTGGCCGGAGTTCCGGGAATGGCTGAGGGATCAAGTACCATAATTCCATCGTGGCTGCTGCCCAGCCCGATTTCGTCTTCGGCACAAATCATACCTTCAGAAACCTCACCCCTGATTTTTGACTTTTTGATTTTAAACTCATTATCGCCGTCATAGAGTGTTGTTCCAACAGTTGCAACCACAACCTTCTGGCCGGCAGCCACGTTCTGGGCACCGCAAACGATCGGTAAAATTTCGCCTTTACCCACATTCACCGTTGTTTTGCTAAGGTGATCCGAGTCCGGATGTTTCTCACAGGTCAGCACTTCGCCAATCACCAGTCCGCGTAAACCTCCTTTAATGGTTTCCACTTCTTCTATGCTCCCGACTTCCAGCCCGATTTGAGTCAGGAAAGCGGCTACTTCTTCCGAAGTATAATCAAGATTGATATATTCTTTTAACCAGCGGTAAGATATATTCATAATAAAGTCTTTTACATCTGAAATTCAATGAACGGCAAAAATAATCAAAAATTAGGGTGAGGAAGCAAAATAAACGAGTAAAATAACAAGCAGTTAACAAGCCACAAACCGGATCGGCCGGTTTAATCGGGTACAGCCAGCCGTTCGAACCTTCAAATTTCCTGAAGTAAATCATATTTTCGTTAATTCCACGACATTTATCACCCTTCAACCAAAGCAAAATCTCTATATTTCCAACCGAATAACATTAAAAAATCAATCTGAATGAGAAAAATCGGGATATCGTTTGTTGCTATTGCATTGGTCGTAAGTTCGTGTAACACGCCCAAAGAACAAAAAAGAGACATGAGTAATCCATTTTTCAGCGAATACAAAACACCGTTTCAGGCTCCCCCCTTTAACGAAATCAAGCTGGAACATTTTATGCCGGCCATCGATGCCGGAATCGAGGAACAACTGGCCGAAATCAAATCCATAACCGACAACAAGGAAGAGGCTACATTCGGGAATACCATTCTGGCGTTCGATCAATCGGGCGAGCTGCTCAACAAAGCTGGTATTTTTTCGAACCTTAATTCGGCCAACACCAACGACGAAATGCAGGCGCTGGCCCGCGAAATAACCCCAAAATTATCGGCTCACCGTGACAACATCATGCTGAATAAGGAGCTGTTTTCACGGGTAAAAGCCGTTTACGAAAAACGTAATGAACTGAATCTGGATGCAGAGCAACTGCGCCTGGTCGAAAAATTCTATCAGGATTTTGAACGCAACGGCGCCA
>JAEUSS010000347.1 GCA_016788685.1 Prolixibacteraceae bacterium
CTTTTGGTCGGACTCCTGTCTGGTGGCCACATTTTATTGGAAGGGGTTCCCGGACTTGCAAAAACTCTGGCTATCAATACCCTGGCAACCAGTATCGATGCCAAATTTGCACGCATCCAATTCACTCCGGATTTGTTGCCTGCCGACTTGCTGGGTACGATGATTTACAGTCAGAAGAAAGAAGAATTCATCGTAAAAAAAGGGCCGATTTTCACCAACTTTGTACTGGCCGATGAGATTAACCGTGCTCCCGCCAAGGTACAATCGGCCTTGCTGGAAGCCATGCAGGAGCGCCAGATTACCATCGGTGAAAACACTTACAAACTGCAGGAACCATTCCTTGTAATGGCCACTCAAAACCCCATCGAACAGGAAGGAACCTACCCGTTGCCCGAAGCGCAGGTCGACCGTTTTATGCTGAAAGTGGTAATTAACTACCCGACAAAAGACGAAGAAAAACTCATTATACAGCAAAACCTGCTTAAATCATTCCCGGTTGCATCCAAAGTAACCCGTCCGGAAGATATCCTGAAGGCACGCGAAGTAGTGAAAGACGTTTACATGGACGAAAAAATCCAGAAATACATTGTTGACATTGTATTTGCAACCCGCGACCCCAAAGCCTACAAACTCGAAAAATATGCCGACATGATTTCGTACGGAGGTTCGCCCCGTGCAAGCATCAGCCTGGCTCAGGCCGCCAAAGCTTATGCTTTCATTAAACGTCGCGGCTATGTTATTCCTGAAGATGTCCGTGCCGTTTGTCCTGATGTCATGCGTCATCGTATCGGACTGAGCTACGAAGCCGAAGCAAACAACATTACTTCAGAAGAGATTATTGCTGAAATATTAAATACTGTTGAAGTTCCTTAGTAAAAAGATACGAGTTGCGCGTTCCGGGTTTCAGGTTAATTCCATCCCGTAACACGTAACCCGCAACATAAAACAGATGGAAACAAGCGAACTTATAAAACGAGTCCGGAAAATTGAAATTAAAACACGTGGACTGAGCCGCAATATTTTTGCCGGCGAGTACCACAGTGCCTTCAAAGGACGAGGGATGGCCTTCAGCGAGGTTCGTGAATACCAGTTTGGCGACGACATCCGCAACATCGATTGGAACGTGACTGCCCGGTACAACAAACCGTTCGTAAAAATTTACGAAGAAGAACGCGAGTTGACCGTGATGTTGCTGATTGACGTGAGCGGATCGCGCGAGTTTGGATCGATGGATAAACTGAAAAAAAATATCGTCACCGAGATTGCTGCTGTTCTGGCCTTTTCGGCCATTCAGAACAACGATAAAATCGGGGTCATTTTCTTTTCCGAAAAGATTGAAAAGTTTATCCCTCCGAAAAAGGGACGAAGCCACATTCTTCGCATCATCAGCGAATTAATCGACTTCGAACCGGAAGCCCGCGGAACGGATATCTCCGGAGCGATCCGGTACCTGACCAATGCGATCAAAAAGCGGTGCACTGCATTTGTGATTTCCGATTTCATACAAAACGATCCGGCCCTGGAGAACGCCTTGTCAATAGCCAATAACCGTCACGATGTGGTTGCGCTCCGCATTTATGACGAGCGCGAAACTGAACTACCCAACATCGGTATGATCAAACTGAAAGATGCCGAAACCGGGAATTACAGCTGGATTGACAGCTCGGACCGGAATGCCCGGCTAATTTACGCCAAATGGTGGAGTGACTTATCGGCACAGCTCGACAACAGCTTTAAAAAGAGCGGAGTTGACTATGTCAGTATCAGCACAAACCACGACTACGTTAAATCACTGATCAGCCTGTTTAAAAAACGCGGATAAAAAAAATAAATTTCAAATGAAGCTAAGATTAATCCATATCGTATTTTTTGTTTTGCTTTCGGGTGCTACTCACACCACGAGCGCACAACAGGTTACGGTAAAGGCCAGTATCGACTCAACACACATACTCATCGGAGATCAGCTGAAATTACTTTTCGAAATCGAAAAACCTAAAGACCTCGATATTCAGTTCCCGTTGGTCCCCGACACATTCAGCTCGAATGTTGAAGTCGTGAACCGGTCAAAAATTGACACCACTGAGCTGGATGACAAAGGCCGTGAAAAATTGACCCAGAGCCTTTTCATCACCTCTTTTGACAGCGGGATGCATCAGATTCCGCCTTTCTACTTTAAACTGAAAGACGGCACCCGGTTGGATTCGGCTGCAACACGGGCATTGGCTTTTCAGGTGTACGGGATGAAGATTGACACAACCAAGGGTCCTGCCGACATCAAGACGGTTTACAGTGCGCCGGTTACCCTCAAAGAAGTTACTCCCTACATCCTCGGAATCATCCTGATTGCAGCGATTCTCTTTTTCATCTTCTACTACATCAAATGGAAGAAAAAGAATGTTCCGCTGTTCGCCAAACCCGAAAAACCGGCCGAACCGGCTCACATCATTGCGTTGCGCGAACTCGACCGGATTAAAACTCAAAAATTGTGGCAACAGGAAAAAATTAAACAATACTACAGCGAAGTGTCTGACACGATCCGGACATACATTCAAAACCGGTTCGACATTCCGGCCATGGAACAAACTTCGGCTGAAACTCTTGGTACATTTAAACAAAAAAGGGATTTGGCTGACAGCAATTCCATCGACCAGCTCCAACACATTCTGAGCCTGGCCGACCTGGTTAAATTTGCCAAATACACTCCACTGCCCGATGACAATAATCTGACATTAATGAATGCTTATTTCTTTGTCAATCAAACCAAGAAGGAAGAAGTGACAGCTCCGGAAAAACCGGCAGGAAAAACAGAGGAAGAAGAAGAGGTAGTCGTACAATAAACGAACGAAAATGATGAATGGAATAAGTTTTAAGAATCCGGAATTTTTCTACCTGTTTCTGCTGTTGCTGCCCCTGATTGCCTGGTACATCTGGAGGCAGAAAAAAGCCGGCGCCAGCATACAGTTTTCATCGGACATGGGTTTTGCCAAAATTCCGAAAAGCTGGAAATATTATTTTCGCCACAGCGTTTTTATTTTCCAGATAATGAGTTTGTCCATGCTGATCGTTGCCATGGCTCGTCCGCAATCGTCAAACAGCTGGCAGAATGTAACCACCGAAGGTATCGACATCGTGATTGCCCTGGATATTTCCAGTTCGATGCTGGCCATGGATTTTCAGCCTAACCGGCTCGAAGCCGCCAAAGATGTAGCCACCCAGTTCATCTCGGGCCGCTCAAACGACAAAATCGGATTGGTTGTTTTCTCAGGAGAAAGTTTTACCCAATGCCCGCTTACAACCGATCATGCGACCGTGATCAACCTGTTCAAGAATATTGAAAGCGGTATGATTGAAGACGGAACTGCTATTGGCAACGGACTGGCAACTGCCGTTTCGCGGCTCAAAGAAAGTACGGCCATCAGCAAAGTGGTCATCCTGCTCACTGACGGCGAAAACAACCGCGGAGAGATTGCTCCGGTAACCGCAGCCGAGCTGGCAAAAACCTTCGGCATTCGCGTGTATACCATTGGTGTCGGAACCATCGGAACAGCCCCCTACCCGATGCAGACTCCATTCGGAGTGCAGGTGAGAGACGTGGAAGTGAAGATTGACGAAGCAACCTTACAAAAAATTGCATCGACGACTGACGGCAAATATTTCAGGGCAACCAACAACAACAAACTGGCCGAAATTTACACGGAAATTGACAAGCTGGAAAAATCGAAAATTGATGTAAAAGAATACAGCAAAAAAGAAGAGGAATACCTGAAATATGCGCTGGCAGGAGCATTGCTGCTTGTGCTGAGCCTCATGCTGAAAACAACAATCTTCAGGAATATACCCTGATAAGTGTGAGATTGCATTCGATTGCCGGAATACCCTATAATCGATAAAGAGAACTTGAAATTTGGAATTTGAAACTATAAAAGATGTTTAGAATAGCAAATCCGGAATATTTATACGCCCTGCTGATTATACCGGCTTTAATGTTTTTTTTCTGGTATGCCAGAAGACAACGCAAAAAAGCACTGGCACTTTTCGGACAGAAAGAAATCCTGTCGGTATTGATGCCCAACGTAAGCGCCGGCAGGCCTGTTTTGAAATTTATTGTCCTGATGCTGGCACTGGCCTGTATCATCATTGGCATTGCCCGCCCGCAATTCGGATCGAAACTGAAAACCGAAAAGCGAAAAGGAATTGAACTGATGATCGCGCTGGATGTTTCGAACAGCATGATGGCCGAAGACATACAACCCAGCCGGCTCGAACGTGCCAAACGCGCCATTTCGCAACTGGTGGATAAACTGAGCAGCGATAAAATCGGACTGATTGTATTTGCAGGCGATGCCTATACGCAGCTTCCCATCACGGCCGATTACGTTTCGGCCAAACTGTTCCTGAATGCCATTAGCACTCAAATGGTTCCCACGCAGGGAACGGCCATTGGAGCTGCCATCAATCTGGGAATGAAATCGTTCAACCCTCAGTTCGCCGGAAGCAAGGCGATGATCATCATTACAGATGGCGAAAACCATGAAGACGACGCAATCGGCGCCGCAACCGCTGCCGCCGAACAGGGAATTACCATTTATACCATCGGAATGGGATCACCTCAAGGAGGACCAATTCCGGAGTTTTCAGGCGGGCAAAAAACTTACCGCAAGGACAAAAGCGGCAACACCATTGTAACCAAGCTCGACGAGCAGATGCTCCAAAAAATTGCAGAAGCCGGAAAAGGAGCCTACATCAGGGCAAACAATGCGCAGGTTGGCCTGAATAACCTGCTGAACGAAGTGGATAAAATGGAAAAATCGGACCTCGAAACCCAGATTTATGCCGACTACGATGACAAGTTTCAATATTTTATTGGATTAGGACTATTCCTGATATTGCTCGACTTCCTGATACTTGAACGAAAAAACAAGTATCTGAAAAATTTTAAATTGTTTGGAGAAAGAAAATAGAAAAGGTATGAAACAAGCAAGTTTACTGATCATGTTTCTTTTCGTTTGTGTATGGACAAGCTATGCTCAGAACGAAAGAAAGTTTGTCAGGCAAGGAAATAAATATTTCGAGGCGGCAATGAAAGACACCACCCGCCTTGATACTGCCCAATTCAATAAAGCAGAAATAGAATACCGGAAAGCACTTGAGAAAAAGCCGGATGATGCCAAATGGGATTTCAACCTGGCTGATGCGCTTTACAAACAGATGAAGTTTGAGGAGTCGGCTGAGAAATTTAGAGAAATTGCCGGTAAAACAACCGACAAAACCGACAAAAGCCGGGCGCTGCACAACCTCGGCAACTCGCTGCTGATGAACAACAAACTCGACGAGAGTATTGCGGCCTACAAGGATGCCCTGCGCAACAACCCCCAGGACCTGGAAACCAAATACAATCTGCTGTACGCTATGAACATGAAGAAAAAACAAGAAGAAGAGCAGAAAAAGCAGGATCAGAATAAAGACAAGGATAAGGATAAAAATCAGGACCAGAATAAAGATCAGAACAAAGACCAAAATAAAGACAAGAACAAAGATCAGGATCAGAAAAATAAAGATCAGCAGAATCAGAACCAGCAGCAACAACAGCAGCAAAACAAAATTTCGAAACAAAATGCTGAGCAGATGTTGCAGGCCCTGGAAAACAATGAAAAAAAGATCCAGGATAAAGTAAAGAAAATTCAGGCACTGAAAGCCCAGTCGAAGAAGGTAGAAAAAGATTGGTAAACGACCGAATGGCAGCCGGAGGTAGACGATAGCAGAGGAAATGAACGGCACTCCCGGACACTGAATTTGAAATAATGAAGATTACTCTAAAATCGATAGTGAATAAAAAGAATACCGGAAAAACTATGATCAGAAAATTTAAGATACTGATGATTTTTATGTTTGTCGGCTACCTGGCCCAGGCCGACAACATTCAGTTTACAATGGAAGGACCGGAAATTGTTGAAGCCGGAGAACAATTCAGGTTGGGTTTTACCCTGAACGAACGGGGTACCGATCTCCAGCTACCGGACTTATCGAACTTCGATGTCCTGATGGGACCATCAACTTCGCAAAGCTCCAGCATACAAATCATTAACGGAAAAACAACTCAATCGTCCAGTTTTTCCTATATTTTTATACTCCGGGCCAAAAAAGAAGGAAAATTCAGTATACGCCCGGCGTCCATCAAAGTCGGAGGGAAAACCTACGAATCGAACAGCCTGAACATTCAGGTGGTAAAAGGGCAAGCCAAACAACAGGCTTCCGCAGGAAGCGCTGGCGGACAACAGAACAACCAGCAACAGGACGACACCCCAAGCACGGTGATCAGTAAAGACAACCTGTTTGTACGTGTGGCCGTCGATAAAACCAATGTTTCCAAAGGCGAACAAATCCTGTCAACGGTAAAATTGTATATCAGCCAAAATGTTCCGCTGAACGGGTTCGATGAGGTTAAACTGCCGTCATACGAGGGATTCTGGACCAAAGACATTGAGGTTCCGACTCAGGTTAACTTTACCCGCGAAGTTTTCAACGGCAAAATATATCAGGTTGGGATACTGAAAAAAACAATTTTATTTCCGCAGCAAACCGGAACCATCCGTATTGATCCGTTTGAAATTACCTGCCTGATCCGCCAGCGGGTGAGACAACAACAGGGATTCTTCGATGATTTCTTTGATAATTACCGCGTGGTAAAAGCCAAGGTGGTGAGCGATCCGCTCGCTATCCGTGTAAAAGATTTACCCAATCAGCCGGCTAATTTTTCAGGCGCTGTCGGTAATTTCAGTTTTTCAGGCGAGTTAGATAAAACCAGCATCAAATCGAATGAGGCTGTTACCTTAAAACTAACCGTTTCAGGAAGCGGAAACCTTTCTTTAATCAATCCTCCGAAGATTGAGCTGCCTCAGGATTTTGAAGCATACGACCCCAAGACAACCGACCGTGTTATTGCCGGCGACAACGGACTGAGCGGATCTATATCTTTTGAATACCTTTTCATTCCGCGCTATCCGGGAAACTTTACGATACCGGCCGTCCAGTTTGTGTTCTTTAATCCGGCCACCCGCCAGTACGAAACGCGGACCACAGACCCGTTCAGCATGAAAGTTGAAAAAGGAAGCGATGATGCCAACTCGTCGGTTGTCAGTTCATTCTCGAAAGAAAATGTAAAAATGATCGGGAAAGATATCCGGTTTATTAAGCAAAACAAATCGAAACTCTTGCCCAAGGGGAGTTCATTTTACGGAACCTTCGAATTTTACGGCATCTACCTGTTAAGCCTGATTGCATTCGCGGTGTTCTATGCCCTCAATCTCAAAAAAATTAAAGAGAATGCCAACATCACTCTTGTTCGTAACAAGCGTGCAAACAAAGTAGCGCTGAAACGCCTGAAAGAAGCTTCCGGATTCCTGAAAAACAATCAGGCCGAAAAATTCTACGAAGCAGTTATCAAAGCGCTTTGGGGATATCTGAGCGATAAACTGAGCATCCCGGTTGCCGAACTGAACCGCGAAAAAGCGTCGGAAAGTTTGCTTGCCCGAGGGATTGAGCAGGAAGTGGTTACCGAATTGATGAAAATCATTGACGACTGCGAGTTCGCGCGCTACGCCCCCGCAGCTTACACCGGAACCATGAACGACGTGTATGACGGAGCTGCCCGCATCATGGGCATATTCGAAAAGCAAATTAAGTAAACAGCTGAAAACAATCTTGGTATGAGACGATTATTCAATACAATACTGGCAATCTTGTTCACCGCGACAGTTTTCGCGCAAGGAGATTTGCTTCAGAAAGCAAACGAGCATTACACCAAAGAAGAATTCAATAAAGCTATCGACCTGTACAACCAGATTCTGATGAGCAATATGGAATCGCCCGAAGTATATTTTAATCTGGGCAATGCCTATTACAAAACCAACCAGTACACCCTTTCAATCCTGAATTATGAACGGGCTAAACTGCTGGCTCCTGATGATGAAGACATCGACTTTAACCTTCAGGTGGCCAATCAGAAAGTCGTTGACTCCATTCAGGAACTACCCGGGATATTTATTGTACGTTGGTGGAACTCACTGGTCAACAGCCAGACGACCGATACCTGGGCTGTAATGAGCATCTTCGGCTTCATTCTGTTTCTGGTCATGATGGGCTTCTATTTCTTTGCCAAATCGGTCGATGTCAAACGAATTACGTTCTGGTCGGGCTGTTTTCTGATTTTGTTTACCATATTCACGTGGTCGTTTGCAGCAAAACAAAAAAGCAGGCTGGTTAATCACACCTATGCCATTGTCATGCAGCCCACCGTTACCGTTAAAAGTTCCCCTTCTGAAAAAGGAACCAATCTGTTTGTCATTCACGAAGGCTTAAAAGTAAAAATTACCGACAAACTGGGCGATTGGGTCGAAATCAGGCTGGCCGACGGAAATAAAGGCTGGCTGCAAAGTGAATCCATCGAACGGATTTAAGAAATTATCATTACTTTTTATAAAAATGCCAGTCTGATCTCTGAATCATACTGGCATTTTACTTTATTTTGCGACCCGTTTTCAACCATTTGCAAAAACGGTTGTTATCTATTCATAAATTTTTAACTATGGCTTATAATTTACTGAAAGGCAAAAGAGGAATTATTTTTGGCGCATTGAATGCAGATTCAATCGCATGGAAAGTCGCTCAAAGAGCATTCGAAGAAGGTGCTACG
>JAEUSS010000353.1 GCA_016788685.1 Prolixibacteraceae bacterium
AAACCATGCAGGCGTCGACATCCAGGAAGGTAAAAACCATGTCGAGGTGAATAAACGACTCGGGCGTATCCGGCAGTTCCTGAATAAGAATGTGGTGTACCCGTTCCTTTTTTGCTTTGATATTTTCGAGAATGAAATCGATGCCCTGTGTGCTGGTTCGGATGCCGGTGCCAATAACCAGCACGTCGTTTCGCCCGACCTGAAAATCGCCTCCCTCAATTGAAATGCCGGGAAACCTGACGATATTTTCCGGAGTATTGGGATTGATGGTAGTGGTTTCGAGCAACGGATTATGGTTAAAAATGGCATTCATGATGACGGCTTCGCGGTCGCGCACTTTGCTGGCCATTTTCCCTATCAGCACTTCGTTGCCGAATGACATGGAGGCATCACGCGTGAACAGGAAATTATGCAGCGGGCGCAGGCTGAAACGCTCCTGGCTCAGGAAACGGGTGAGGTTGTCCCGTTCGATGAAGACGCCCTGGATCAACTGCCTGGCAAGTTCGCCGACAGGCTGCTCCATCAGTTTGGGGAGGATATCCATGGCCCCTTCGCTCCGGCAGATTTCTTTGAGCAAAGCCGATTTCACCTCCCCGACATTCAGGATGTCAGCGAGCAGATCTCTGACCTCTAAGGTGGTAGCCACTTTATTCAATACCCCCTTAAAAACAGCGTATTCGCTGCTTGCCACGGATAAATTCAGGATGTCGCTGTACAGTGCCCGCTCGGCATTCTCGGGAGTCATTTCCTCCACTTCCTGTCCGGGCGTGTGAACGATTACAGCTTCGAGTTGTCCGAATTCTGAAGAAACATCAATTTTTATTTTTTGATTGGTCTGCATAAAGAGTTTGCTTTTGTAGCCTCAAAGATACAAACATTGAACTTCAGGGAATCGTAAACTATTTGTTAATCGTTCCGGTTTTATAACATACCGGATGGAAGTAAAAATGAAATTACCAAGAGCAATTTACTTCTGCCGGCAGACTTTGATGCGACAATAGTTATCTTCGCGGAAGAATTCAGGCATATGAAACGGCTTCTATCTATTTTGATATGCACGATGTTTTCTTTTGTTGCACTGGCACAAGAAGCTCAAACACCTCAGTATGTTCCCGGCATGCGGATCGGGAACGACACTTTGCCGCACCTGGATTTACCTACGGTTAATGTTTCGCCCAAAAAAACATTCAGGAGCAGAAGCGAAGAGCAGCAATACTGGCGGATGGTGATGCGCGTAAAAAAGGTATGGCCGTATGCCAAAGAAGCGGCGGTTTTGCTCCAAAAATACCAGATGGAGGTTCCGCCGGATGCGCGGGGCAGAGACCGGCGCGTTTACCTGCGGAAAGCCGAAGACGAACTGATGAAAAAATACGGCCCGACGTTCAAGAAGATGTCGATCAACGACGGACGTGTGCTGATTAAGCTCATCGACCGGGAGACGCATAAGATTTCGTACGACCTGATTCATGAACTGAAAGGCGGGGTTTCGGCCGTTTTCTGGCAAGGTGTCGCGCGTGTTTTCGGCAATAACCTGAAGTCGAAATATGATCCTTACGGCGAAGACCGCCAGATCGAACTGATCATCCAGTACATTGAGATGGGGCTGATCTGATCAAATCCGCCGCAATTGTACTGCTTTCGTTATACACCTTTTCCCCGCGTACATTCCATGATCGTATAAATCAGAATCTTGAAATCGACGTAAAGAGAGATGTTCTTCAGGTAGATCATGTCAAACTGCAACCGCTCGACCATTTCTTCGACATTGGATGCATATCCGTATTTGACTTGCCCCCACGAAGTTATTCCGGGTCTCAATTCCTGAAGAAGGACGACATAGGGAGCTACACGGGCAATCTGATCAATGTAGTATTTCCGTTCGGGTCGCGGACCGACCAGCGACATCTGCCCGCCAATAACGTTAATAAACTGCGGCAGTTCGTCCAGGTGAGTTCTGCGCATGAATTGTCCGATCCGGGTTATCCGGCTGTCGTTTAAACTCGAAAGGAGCGGTACGTCTGTTTCGGCATTCTTGATCATGGTACGCAGCTTCAGGATTGTAAACGGCTTGCCAAACCTGCCGATACGTTCCTGCCGGTACAAAACCGGCCCCTCCGAACTCATTTTAATACCAATAGCCAGTACAATAAATACCGGAAGAAAAATAATGACGGCCAGCAAAGAAATGACCACATCGAGCAAACGTTTTACATTCTCCTGCCACACAGGCATCAGGCCGTTGGATATTTTGAGTAACGGACTGCCCAAAATGGTACTTGTTTTAGCTGTATTGGAAAGAATATCAAACAAATCAGGAATTCCCCAAACCGCATAGACCTGTTTTTCACGCAAAATCAGAATCTCACTCAGCAGCTGATGTTCCGACGACTCGATGGCAATGATGATCTCTTCGATGTCCTTCTCCCGGATAACTTTTTGCAAGTCCTTGTACGACCCCAGATTAGGAACATATTTTTCGAGCGGATAATTATCGCCGTCATCAACCGTCAGAAAGCCGATTATTTTGTTTCCGGCAGGCCTGGACTGAGTCATCATTTCTTCAACCAGGCGTACAGCCTTCTCGTTGCCCCCGACAATGATGGTATTGAACCCGATGATTCGTTTATGAATGCGGTGGATGGTGCGGGTGGTAAGGATAAGCCTGAACAAATAGGTGAACCCGAAATGCAGGATCAGAAGCGTAAAATAGAGCTTGTAATACGTCCGGTAATCCGGAATCCAGTCGTTCAGAATCAGGAGAAAGAAGATAACAGTTACCCCGATGAGGCTGGTCATAACCGTTCCGCCCAGCTCGAGCAGCCTCGACTTTCGGTATACATTGGCATACTGCCCCGAAACGGAATAGATGGTTATCCAGAAAGCCGGAAGAACAAGTAATGCCAGATAAAACTTATCATCAAAAACGACCGGGATTTGATAGCCGAAAATTTCCGGCTCAACATAAACCTTTCGGTAGACATAAAATAATGTCCAGCTAATCAGTACGGCCACAATGTCAAACACCAAATACCTGGCTACTTGTAAATTTTTACGCATAAAAAAAGATTTGATCCTGACTTTTGCCCTCAATCAACGTATCAAAGCTATCAATTATTGTAAAAAAGAAAACTGATTTCCAAAATCAAAAACTAATTCCGTTAAAACGCAAATGTTCCCTGATCTGGTGCACGATCTGCAAACCATTCAAAAGGCTGTCAAACGAATTCGCTTTTCTGTCCTGGTTTTGTATAAGCTGGAGGAAATTGCTGATGGCCGTATATTCGTGATTCAGATGCGGATACAGCACATACAGCGGAGGCTGAAATTCGAACTTTATCCTCTTCGTCTGCCCGAAA
>JAEUSS010000362.1 GCA_016788685.1 Prolixibacteraceae bacterium
GGCAAACAGTTAGTGCCAATTCTGCTGGAAACGACTCAATCGACCGGTATCAGGCATCAGGACGGAACCGTATCAATGGCCCGCGACACGCCAAACTCAGCCACCAGCAGCTTTTTCATCTGCATCAGCGATCAGCCGGAACTCGATTTTGCCGGAAAACGAAATCACGACGGGCAAGGTTTTGCTGCTTTCGGGCGGGTAACGAAGGGTATGCGTGTGGTCAGGAAGATTCAGAAACAGAAAAATGAGGAGCAGAGGTTGATTGATCCGGTAGCGATTTATTCCGTCCGGAGAGTGGAATAGGGGTATCGAGAAACAATCCGGTAATCTGGTTGTTGGTCAATCAGAAGATATTTATTAACCCAATGATTTGAGAAGCATGAAAAAACTATTTCTGCTGAAACCCGATTTTCAGGATTTGAACCGGGCTGACGGCAAAGCGTACTATTGCCCCGACTGTATTGGCATTGAAGGGCTGCTGTCCTACTATCCCCGGCTCCGGAACGAGTTGGAGGTTCATTACCTTGATTTTGAACGGCCGCGAAGAATTCTGGCCGACCTGATCGGTGAAGAAAATCAGAGCTGCCCGGTGCTGGTGCTGGAAGACGGAAGTTTCATCAACGAACCCGACGAGATTATCAGTCATTTGACTGAATATCACCGGATCGGATATTGTCACTAGTCCCGAAAAATTATTCGGCGGAAGTTACTTCCGGAATTTCATCCAGACAGTAATAGGTACTTTCTATCCGGTTCGGAAAAACTTTCACAATCCGAAAGCCCGAAGGAACATCGCCCAGAGGTTTGCCCACTGCGCTGGTGGTAACCATTTGCAGATTTTTATATTTGGCGAACGCGTTGTTGTGCAGGTGTCCGGCAAAAACAGCATCGACATGGTTTTCGGTAAACAGCGAAATGTACCGGGTCCGGGTTTCAGATGGAATATTGAAGTATTGTTCAGGCTCATCAAATGCTTTGACAAAGAAAGGATGATGACTGAAGACAACAATATGTTTGGCTTTTCGGGACTTCAAAAGTTCCTTTTTCAGCCAATCGAACTGCACTTGCTCCAGTTCCGGTGTGTTTGTTTTGATGAGGCAGGAATTCAGTCCGATAAATACACATTTTTTATGCTTGAACGAGAATTTGTCGTAACCATAGTCCGAAATAAACGAGTTGATATCTTTGGCGGTGGGCGAATTCCCGATGTCGTGGTTTCCCGGGGTATAATAAACCGGTATTCGGGGGTTGATCCGGGCGGTTAGGCGTTTAAATTCAGCTTTTTGTGATTGGTCATCTTTGTTGTTTATCAGGTCGCCGGTAACTACGACGAAGTCGGGCGCCAGTTTGTTTATGGCGTTAATGGCTCTTTCGTACAGTTCGGTTTCTTTTCCGAATCCTTTATTGGCTTCAAAAAATCCGAATTGCGGATCGGTAACCTGAATGAAGGTAAACGATTCGGAATTCTGTTTTTTCTGAGAACTGGCAGTACCGGTTATCAGTAACAGAGCGAATAGTACCAGGAATAGCTTTTTCATGACGGACGAATAAATTATGGACTGTGTGGTGGACTGTCTTGCCGTTGTAATTAAATAAATTTCTCCCGTTTCTGCAAGTTGAATAATCCGTAAAGAATAAAGAGCAGCGAGCCAACGGCCAGGAAAATACGGTTCTTCATGGTAATTTCCTGCCAGATCATTTCGTTCAGGCGGCGCGGAATTTCAAACGGATTCAGGAAAATATTCCACATGGTTCGTTGGAGTATGCCGGATGCGATCAGCAGGGCAACCCCGATAATAACCATTACAACAGCAGTTCCGTTTCCGTTTCTGATGATGGTGGAGAACATAAATGCCATGGAACCCAGAAAATAAATCGGGAACATGACATGGACACTCAGTTCGAGAATACTTACGGGGGCAAGCAGGTAGTAGCTCATCACGGTCAGGCCAATCATCATCAGGAAAACCAGTACAAAAACCAGGATCAGGCGTACCAGCCAGACTTTATAGCGGTAATCGGGTATTCCGAACAGAATTTCGAGAATGCCTGCATCCAGGTCGTTCTGAATCCCGAAGGTCATCGGGTAAAAAATGAGCAGAATTCCGGGCATAATCTGTAAGCCGTAGATAAAGCCGTCGTCGATCACATTGTTGTCGAGAATATTGGTGATGGCAATGAAAAAGTAAAAAGCGATAGCCGCCAGGACAAACCAGATGAACCGGTTTCCGAAAATGACTTTCATGTTGTATTTCACCATTTTTCGGAATAGTGTTAAAAAGTTGGCGGTACTGATAGCTGATTTCATAGTTATTCTGTATTATTTTATTTCGATTAACGATTTATGAAGTAGTTTTACATCGTTGATCGTTAATCACAAATCGTTAATCATTTTAAGTCTTTAATCAGGCACAAATAGGCATCTTCCAGAATCGGGCTGGCCATTACTGCATTTTCTGCCGGTTTTTGCTTCGAGAGGAAACGCACTCTGATCTGGTCGCCCTGACGCATGTGGTGGGTAACCAGGTGTTTGTTTTCCATTTTGTCGAACTCGTTGATCGGTAAATCGAACTGCCAAACCATATTTTGGGCCAGGTGTACCATGTTCATCGGGGTTCCGTGATATTTTACGCGTCCGCGGTTGATTACGGCTACCTGGTTGCATGAGCTCGAAATATCCTCGATGATGTGAGTCGAGAAAATGACGATCCGTTCGCGGCTCAGTTCAACCAACAGGTTGCGGAACCGGATTCGTTCGCGCGGATCAAGTCCGGCCGTAGGTTCGTCAACCACCAGTATTTTAGGCAGGTGCAGCAGAATTTGTGCAATCCCGATGCGTTGTTTCATCCCGCCCGAATAGGAGCCGATTTTGTCGGCCCGTTTTTCCCACATGTGTACAGCTTTCAAAACATATTCAATACGGTCTTTGCGTTCTTTTTCATCGGTTAATCCCTTCAGTATTGCCTGATAATCCAGAAAATCCTGAGCCGGCATGTTCTCGTAAGTTCCGAATTCCTGGGGCAGATAGCCAATCAGGCCCTGCAACTCTTCCCGTTTTTCCTGCGTGTCAATGCCGTTGATCCAGATCTTCCCATAGCTCTGCTCCAGGATTCCGCAGATGATGCGCATCATGGTCGATTTTCCGGCGCCGTTCGGACCCAGCAGGCCAAACATGCCGGTTCCGATTTCGAGCGAAACGCCGTTCAGAGCCTTGAATGGCTGATGCTGTTTGCCGATGACCGGGATTTTTTTAACCAGCCGAAGCGTCCCCCGGCGCAGCGTTCCGAAGCGTCCGGTAATGCGGTCGATGTTGACTTTTTCCTGATACAGCTTGCGGGAGGTAACCGAGATGGTCAGGGCCAGGTACCACAATACGCCGAAAGCAAGCACCAGCCCGATGGTTCCGGCAACTTTCCAGACCAGCATGACTTCGATGCCCGGAAGAATCCAGAAAAGGAAAAACTGCACCCAACGGAAGATCTTCAGCGGTCGTTTCTTTCCGGTTTTTTCAGCCCTGAAATTCAGGAGAAATCCGAATGGTTTCCACATGCCCAGTGCAAGTTGTGCTATTGCAACCGAGAGAATAAGCGACCAGAATGCCGAATTGAGGTAGATAAAACTGAAATAGATCAGGAAAGCCAGCACCGGAATTTGCCAGATCAGGTAATCAAATTCCTGCAGGGTGTGGTACTGTTTCTCCAGGCCGGCGCGGCGGCGTATCTTTTTGCCCGATTCCCATTCGCGCGAAAAGCGGCTTTCGCGGTCGTAAATCTTCACCAGGTTCTGAATGCGGATTCCGATGGTGTCCTGCTCACCAATTAATCGGGTCCGGGCTTTGCGCAG
>JAEUSS010000373.1 GCA_016788685.1 Prolixibacteraceae bacterium
TATTGTCTTTGTCCCATTTACCCCAACAATTATAACAAAGTAGCAACCCTGCTAATCTGAATTCCGTGAATGCTTGTTTAAAATAATCCTTTGTAACATTAATTTTGTCGCCTATTTTTAGTTTATTAGGATTACCAGTCCTTGTTAAATACTTTTTATTGACAACTGATGCATTGTGAACAATAATATGTCTTCTTTCTCGACATTCCTTAATTACTTCCCAATTGATAATATCATCAACAAGACTGATACTTAAATGGTCTTCAAAATGAGCCAATAGGCCATCAAAGGTAAGTTCTACCAACATTGACTCAACTTCTTTATATATTAAAGATTTCTCTAATTCTTCAATACTGTCATACTCTCCCAAATCTTTTAGTGAAACTTTAAGTTCTTTTGAATTTAAAGAACTTTTAAATTTTAAATAGTAATATGTTAGAAGGTCAGCTAATAAATATTCGAAATAATTATTTAGTACTAAAAAAGAGCTGGATGACAATATTTCAAAGTTTTTCTCTGATATCTTAGGATGTTTCCCAAAACTTCTAATAAGCTTCTTTAAATCTTGCTCTGTTAGGTTGAATCTTTTGCCATTTGGATTCTCTGTTATCTTATCTGTTTGGCTATTGTTATTTTCTTCGCCTTTTTCTTCGTCTTCCAAAGACTTTAAGTCTATTCCAACATCTTCGAAGCATTTCTCAATAAACTCTGCTTTTTTTTTGAAAGCTCCTTCATCTTCTTCAACTGCAATCTCTCCAAACCTGTCAAAATATAGTTCCACTGAGCTAAGATTGTTTTTAAAACTTTCTAAAATTTTTTCAATTGAGTTGTCCTCTTTTTTTATTTTGTTTTTTAACATTTGTAGTATCTTTTTAAAATTACCGCTAACATTTACATACCCGCCGATTGCGTGTACATTCGCTATATATTTTCACAATACTAATCTTAAAGAAATTATAATCAGGTGTTTGCCGGGTAGACATTTTTCTTCATGGTTTTTAGGTTTTAAAGGCTATGTTATCAAATCTTAGAACAATTGCTTTATCGTACTTAACTGATGCTATTTATTGAACAACTCTTCGTTAAACTCAATCCCAAGGCTTGCAAATCATCATTGACACCCTTTTTAAAACACTTCTGCCTGTCAGCAAGCCGATGCTTCTTCCCTCCCCTTTCCAGCGCAAGCAATTTAAGACATTCGCCGTTATTTATCGTTAATCAGCGGAAATAGATTTTATGTTGTTCGGCAACTTTCGTTCTGAAAATGAACAAATTTCGGGGGGCACATTTCCTGCGTGTCGCGGTGCGTGGACGAACGGGAAGATTGGCGGAAACCCGGCAGGGGGTTTGGCCCGCTCCTGCCCCGGTTTAAAAATGCAGCCAGGGACTCCGGTTGCCGACAGCCTGCATAGAGGTCAGCCGCACGAAGTCCCTGGTACAAGCATTGGTGTACACCTGCCGGGCAAGCGGTTTCGGGTGTTGTTACACGATGTAAGTAATCACTTCGTTGCTCCAACTGCGCAACGGATCGGCTCCGGCTCCCGCAACCCTGAAGGCATATTGTTTTCCGCTGGTTAATCCGGTAATTTCCATGCGGTGTTTGGTCGACGTTTGTTTCTGCCAGATGCTTTCCGGAGTAATCGGGGCCGCGGTGTATTCAAATTCGTAGAACGAAGCCTGATCGACGACGTCGCAACTCAGCAATACGGCGCCTTTGTTCGATCCGGTTTTGATTTTTAGCCCGGTGGCTTGTTCAAGCGGTCCGATGGGAACAGGTTTTTTAGCCACGTCGAAACCACTGCTTAAAATCATGGCCTCATTGCCTTCACTGGTCAGTTGTACGTATTTGCCCAGTTGTTTTAAGCTAAATTCAATCACTTCGCGTTGCGAATTTCTCAATACCGTGTCTTCCTTTGTTCCTTCCAGCGCCTTATTGTACAACACAATAAACCGATCAACAGACTCCCGGAAGCTGGTTAACGAAATCACCGGTGTAGTGAAACTGGGGTTTCCGGTCATTCTTTCGATCACGAAATTAGATTTAGTGATCAAACCCATGTTGGAATACTTACCCTGCGAAAAATCGATAACTACTCTCGCTGTATCCATAACTTTTAGATTTAAAGAATAATGAATTCAAATCGTGAATCTTAATAATTCGAAAAAGAGCATGCTCTGCGAGCATCATTGCATTCAGATGGAAGTAATTCAATATAAAATGGCGGCCATTCAATATTATATTGGAACATTTCAATATTATATTGGAACATTTCAATATTATATTGGAACATTTTAAGTATTATATCGAAGCAATTCAATATTATATTGGAACAATTCAATATTACATTGGAACAATTCAATATTACATTGGAGCAATTCAATATTATATTGGAACATTTCAATATTACATTGGAGCAATTCAATATTATATCGGAACATTTCAATATAATATTGGAACAATTTAATATTAAACCAAAGCCATTTTCAGACCAAACAAAGCGGAATAAACAACAATACATGCTGAATATCAGCACATTACCAAAATTCAGAATTTTAATGGTGAGCGGGGCAACCGAACGGCGGCCGAAAGAAGGGGATTGCTGACATAAACCGGAAGTCGGAAATGAATCCATACCATTAGATTTAGGAAAGCAAATAAAAAATTTAAAAAGCGGGGTTGACTTGTCAAATGACAAGTGATTATTTTTTTATTCTTCGTATGCGGCTGAGCGATGAGGGTGAAATACGCAGGTACGAAGCAATATCCTGAAGTGGAACGCGCCGGGCCAGCTCGGGAAAATGGGTGATAAAATGGTGGTATTGATCAGACGAAGTGCCTATGCGTAAAAACTCATCGTGCCGGATGCGTTCGAGCAACTGTTTTTGTCCGATCAGGTAAATGGCGGTCTGGAATTTGGGATACAACAGCCTGAGCCGGTCGATTTCGCTCAGCGGAATGACCAAAAGGCGGCAGGAGGTGACGGCTTGCACATATGACGCCGAGACAGTCCGCTGATAAAACCCCTCGCTGTCGGCAACAAAGTGGTTTTCGTCAATCAACTGGAGCACGATTTTATTTCCCTGTTCATCAAAAACAAACCTCCGGAGGACTCCGCTAAGTAAAAAGGCCATTTTGCGAACGGGGCTTCCCGCCTGAAGGAAATAATCGTCGGCCCCGAGGCAAACCACATCCAGAAAGGGTTTCAGGATTTCGGTTTCAGCCCGGGAAAGCGGCGTGTGCCTGACTAAAAACTGTGTAAACGATTCGGGAAACACAATTGCCATACTTGTAAGCGGGACAAAGAGTTGCAGCTTACTAAATATAACAAATCAGTTGATGATATACAAATCAATTGTTAACCAATGAGGTGCGGATGCCTGTCAGCTGAAGCAGACGGCAAAGGATAAAGGGCGCTTTGATGAGGTTGTTTATTTGCAGGATTATCCTTTGCCGTTGCCTTCAGGCAACGGGTACCTTTGAAGGCCAATGAAACCTCATTCGGAGCGTCATGGCAAAGGAGGAACGACTGAAGCAATCCCTTCTTATAACAGATTGCTTCGCTGCGCTCGCAATGACGGGGGAAATGAAAGGTATACATCTCAATTACAGGAATCGTTGCCCCAAACCCCAATCCTTTTTTGGTCTTCAAACCTTATTTTCCTTTTTTAAACCTTAGTAGCTGATGAGTTCCCCCATCCAAAACCTTATTACCTTATTGGTTTTGTTTTGTCCTAAAGCCGGACGGGCTCTTCCTTTTCCATTCGATGAA
>JAEUSS010000392.1 GCA_016788685.1 Prolixibacteraceae bacterium
CGGGATATTACCCAGCCAACTATTACATTACAAATGCAGTGCATTTCGCCCCTTTCATCGGCATCAAAGCAGGAAGCAAAACCAGAAAAGAAGCGACCAACTTCTTCTTTTTTGAATTTGGAATCATCGATCATTTCCTGATAAACAGTATTCGCCACAAAGACATCAGTTTAACCGACCATCTGAATCTGTGCATGGGTATTTCCTTACCCCTGAGATAAAAGAATTTTTCCGAAGTTACTCCCTACAGGTATGCCCCGCAGTAAAAAAAACGGCTGCTCCGTTGATTGGAGCAGCCGCGATCATAAATCTATTCATCCCATTAATAACCCGGGTTTTGTTTCAAAATTTCACCATTCTTATTCACCAAGTCCATCTGCACTTGCGGAATAGGCCAGTATTCATTCTTTCCGGCAGTGAAATTCGCATCTTTCAGGTATTTCCTGATTTCTTTTTCTTTTGCAGCATAGGCTTTTAGGGTTGTTGCTGCAATCCCCCAGCGAACAAGATCAAAGAAACGCTGCCCTTCCATTCCGAATTCCAGGCGCAACTCCCACTGAATGGCCTTCAGTGCATATTCCTTATTGGGGAATGATGTGTACAAACCAACTTTGTAGTTCGCGGCAGGCTGACTATCGTCCCTGGTATAACCACTAACCTCACCCTTGCTATTCAATACCTGTATCCCTTTTCCCATTATAGTGCTGGCGGCAGCACGTTCGCGAATCTTATTCACATAGAACAATGCTGTTGGCAAATCATTCAGTTGAGCCGCAACTTCGGCACGCCACAAATATACGTGTGCCAACCGGTATGCCCTGTAATTATTGGCATTAACACCAGTTGCCCAACCTGTTGCCGTTGAATATGTTCCTTGTTCTGATTTTTTAAACATATTTTTCACGTACAAATACGGCCCGCCGTTAGCAACTTCCCGGGTCCAGACTTTTCCGGGATTAATACCCCAGTCCAGATAAGGAACACCACGACGGCCTACGGTATGATCTAAGCGAACATCTACCGGACGGGTGTCAATTTCAAAGGGCTCTGTTGTACCCACAAACTCATCATTCTTCAGGTTATCATTATTAAATGTATCAAACAACGGTAAACCATTGGCATCAACTTTAAATGCGTTTACCAGGTTCTGGCTGGGCTGATAGAAACCGCAACAGGTTCCGAACGGACCACCCTGAGGAAAATTCAACGAGCTCCCCCAACCTGCATTTGCTGAACCATCAGCTCCGTCATTAACCGAATACTGAATTTCAAAAATCGACTCTTTATTGTTTCTCTTGGCAATCATGTAATTATCTGAATAATTAGGCATCAAAGAATAATTACCATTGTCAATGATATCGTCCAGCAAAGTTTTTGCATCAGCCCATTTTTGTTGGAAAAGATAAACACGGGCTAAAACAGCCTCAGCAGCATATTTGGTTGGGCGACCAACTTCGGCCTGTTTAACAGGAAGTTTACTTACAGCAGCTTTCAGGTCTGTTTCAATTAACGGCCAGGCATCAACTGTATTTTTAACAGTTATCGGATCGACGTCTTCAGTAATGTAAGGAATATTATTAAATACCCTCTTTTGTTCAAAATGAAACCAAGCTCTCAAGAATTTAGCTTCGGCCTCAATTTGTTCGGCAACCGCAGTATTAATATTGCCTAATTCCACCGTTTTTTTCAAAGCTTTCAGACAATCGTTCGAGCGGGCAACACCGTCATAAATTAACCGCCAACGATTAGCCGCATAACTATTGGTTGATATAGCCTGATACACTTCGATTTCGTTAATAGGAGGCTGGTCTCCGTATGACGATCCTTTATAAGCATCATCAGAGGCGACTCCACCCCAAACCCAATTGTCAACCGAAGCACCCCACGAGGCGCCATCAGTTCCCCAGGCTCCGTCAATCATCGAATAAGCACCTGTAAGCAAAGCGCTTACTCCCCTTTCAGAATAAAAGGAATTGTCTCCAGCTACTCCAAGTGGAACAGTTTCCATAAAACTGTCTTTACACGCATTGGCTAAAGCTAGTAACAGTACCAACGATATAAATAATATTTTTTTCATACTTCTAATATTTTAAAATTGAAACAAGCAATTAAATACCCAGATTAACACCAATCATCAACTGTCTTGCTGTCGGCCAGGCTCCCCGGTCAACTCCCAAAAGAGCATCAGTACCAGTCTGAATCTCAGGATCTAATCCACTATACTTGGTTATAGTAAACAAATTCGTTGCCTGGAAATAAACTCTGAGTTTTGTGAGGCCGAACTTCTTTAAGGTAGGCTCCGGAAGATTATATCCCAGCTGGAATGTTTTCAACCTGAGGTACGATGCATCTTCAACGAAATGCGATGATGGTTCCTGACTGATTTCGTCAGCATTTTCGGCAATGGCCAAAGTTGCTTTGGTGTTATCTTTCAGGTAAGGGCTTCCCCATGATTTATACAACCGATCTTTGCTCATTCCTCCACCGGGGAAGATATTGTAATCGATCCAGCGACGTACGTAGTTGATCATTTCGTTTCCGTAACTTCCGACAAAGAATGCAGACATATCAAAAGCCTTGTACTGAACGTCTAAGGTAAGACCTCCATAGAAATCAGGGTGTGGGCTTCCAATTTTTGTGCGGTCATTAGAGTCGATGATTCCATCAGGTTTTCCGTCCGGGCCACTGACATCTCTGTATTTAAAATGTCCGGGTTTATTGTAGGTTCCGCTTGAACCAATTGCTTTAGGCCAGGCATCAGCTTCAGCCTGAGTCTGGAAGATTCCATCCACAATATATCCGTAATACGAAGGATAGTCCCAACCGACGTATGAACGGGTGTAGGTTTTCTGTCTCAACTGATCCCCGGAAATGAATTCTTTCGGATTATTTGAGAGTCTGACAATCTCATTTTTATAAGTTGAGATATTAGCCGTAACCGAATATTTCCAGTCACTTCCGATCTGACCTCTGTAAACACCTGTAAAATCTAAACCTAAGTTTTTCATTTCTCCAATGTTAACAAAAGGATTGGTAGCATCTCCAACCACCTGAGGAATGGCTACCCGGAACAACATGTCTGAAGTAACACGTTTCCACGCATCAATATTGAAAGTCAGTTTTCCTTTAAGCAGAGTAAGATCAACTCCGAGGTTGGTTGTGGTAGTTGCTTCCCATTTGGCATCTTTATTTCCAAATGCCGACGAGTCAAAACCTGTGCTCGATGACGAAGTTGAGCCTGTCAGCGAATATTTGGAGAATTGAGCAGCTGTACGGAAAGTTGTAAACCCGTTGTAGTTACCGATTTCGTCATTACCTGCCATACCCCAGCCAAGTCTGACTTTCAAATCATCGAGCCAGCTTTTTGAGCCGGACATGAAACTTTCTTCCGAAACTCTCCAGCCCAATGAGAAGGCGGGGAAATTACCCCAACGGTTGTTCGATCCAAAGCGTGACGACCCGTCCCGGCGGATTGTTGCCTCTACCAGGTATTTACCTACATAATCGTAATTTAACCTTCCAAAATACGATACCGTTTTCCAGTCAGCCCCCAAACCTCCGTTGTTAATGGCTGCAGTTTCTCCTGCATCCAGGTACATGTAGTTAACATCCTGAGTAAAGAATCCGGCACGACTGCCATTGAACCAACGATTTTCGCTGCTAACAGCCTCGGTACCAACCAACACATTAATTTTATGCAGGTCGTTGAGAGTCGTATTGTAGTTCAGCGTATTGGCCCAGTTCCATTGCAGCGTGTAGTTGTTTGTAACGTTAAGAATGTCATTTGGTACTGCTTCAGAGAATTCCGGATTTTTCAAGGAAATATCCTTTACCTGATTATTTCTGTAATCGAAACCAAACAAAGATTTTGCAACCAATCCGGGCATTACATTAATCTGTCCGTATACATTTCCGATTGCTCTTAAGTTGTCATTCAAGTCGTTCCGGTCTCGCCAGGCCATCGCCACCGGGTTCTGTCCATTACCTGTGAGCGGAACCTTAGTTCCGGCAAAATTGCCCATAATGTCATATACCGGAATAATCGGCTGCATACGGTATGCCTGAGAAACTAATGTAGCTTCATCGTTGTCTGCGAAATTACCTTTCTGCCTTGAAAAAGTGACTCCTACCGACTCACCGACTTCCAGCCAGTTTTTCAACTTAGCACTTGCATTAGAGCGGATGGAGTAACGGTCCCAATTGCTATGTATCACAATTCCTTCTTCGGTGTAATAACCTGCAGAAAAAGCATAGGCACCTTTGGTAGTACCACCGGTTACCGACAGGTTATACTCCTGAACTGGCGCTGTGCGGAAGATTTCATCGTACCAGTTGGTACCTTGCTTGTTCGATTTTGCAATCAAATAGTAGTTACCATCGGTATACCTGTATTTTGAAGGATCTGCTGCCGGATCACCTTCCTTGGCAGTCGCAATTCCGGCAAGGGCATAGTCCGGGATTACCGGATTTGCTCCCATTCCGTAAAGGGCATTCCCAGGAGTTAATCCTGAATTTTTGGCAACCATCCACATCGCCTCGCCATATTCTTTCGTATTCAGAAGATCGTATTGGTTAGTCGCTTGCGAAAGTCCAAACCGGGCATCAAAACTGATTTTCGGTTCTCCTGTTGTTCCGCGTTTGGTCGTAATGATAATTACACCGTTGGCACCTCTGGCTCCGTAAATAGCCGCTGACGAAGCATCCTTCAGTACTGTAACACTTTCAATATCGTTTGGATTTAACTGAGACATGTTGTCTTTGGTGGGAACTCCGTCAACAACATAAAGCGGATTATTGTTATTAACAGTACCCATACCTCTGATTCGCACCGTTGCATCTCCACCTGGGGTGTGCGAGCCTGTAATACTGACACCCGACACACGGCCTTGCATACGCTGAACCGCACTAGCTGTGCTGTTATTGTTCAGGTCAGCCGAAGAAACCTGGCTGATAGCGCCGGTCAGGCTGGCTTTCGACTGAGTGGCATATCCGGTCACGACCACTTCCTCCACTCCGATAACATCAGCTGTCATGGTGATTTTGAATGTCGTTTGGTTTCCAAGCTCAATCTCCTGATTTTTCATCCCGATGTATGAAACACTCAGAACTTTAGCATCAGCAGGTGCAGCGAACGCAAATCGTCCGTCCATATCGGTAATCGTACCGGTTGTTGTTCCTTTAATAACTACGGTTGCGCCGGGAATAGGCACTCCGTCTTCTCCAATAACTGTACCTGACAGTGTTTTTTGTTGCGCAAAAGAGGTAAATGACAATAAACAGGAGATAATCACCAGTGTTGTTATTCGCCAGATACCTTTAATTTTACTTTTTTCCATAAATTTTAATGTTTAATTTTTGATAATTAGGTAATTAGTGCATTTAAACAAAAGAATATCGAATACATAAATTCAATATTTCTCCATTTCCGAGATTTACATAGGCATATAGTTTTTAAGAGTAATTCAGTTTGCTAATTGCATAAACAACTCCTGACAGAGCATCAAAGCAACATAATGCAAAACATCAAGACGATGGATTACTGCCCATGGCTATGGGAATAAAAGACGGTGCAGCCTAACTACACTAGATTAGACATAAAATTTCGAGATTTAAAAATAGCCGGTTTTTCATCTTGTTTGTGTTTGCG
>JAEUSS010000405.1 GCA_016788685.1 Prolixibacteraceae bacterium
ATTATTCGTTCAGGCACTTCACCAGGAGCAAATTATAGAGCTGCTTGTTTAGGTAAATCGGATAAAGATTTCCTGAATAAATTAAAAATAGTTGAAGAAGAATTAGATGAAACACTTTACTGGCTTGAATTAATTGTTGAATCTGGGTTGGTAAAGTCTAATCTACTTGATGATTTGATCAAAGAAAATGAAGAATTATTCAAAATAACTGTAAGTTCAATAAATACAATCAAAAAGAGGATGAACCAGAAAAAGAATGATTCCAGAAACAAATCGTAAATAGTAAATATTAAAATCGTAAATCATTATGCTTTACTATGAAATAGGCTCAACAGAAATCGAACTCTCTGCTGATGATTTAAAAAAAGGATTGTTCGAAGCTCTTGAAAAAATTGGGGCAAAGAAAAAAGTACTGGTTATTCCGCCCGACTATACCCGTTTGCCCAGTCGTGCCGGTGAACTGACCGAAATGACCTGGCAATATTACGGCGACGCGCTGACCGATGTGCTTCCGGCATTGGGAACCCACTCCCCCATGACTGACCACCAGATTGCCCACATGTTTGGCTCCATGCCGGCATCGCTCATACGCGAACACGACTGGCGCAACGACGTGGTGACTGTTGGTACCGTTCCTGCCGAATTTGTGAAAGAAGTTTCGAAAGGTGCCGTTGAATTTCCGTGGCCCGCACAGGTTAACAAGTTATTGCTCGAAGGCAATTTCGACCTGATTCTTTCCATCGGACAGGTTGTGCCGCACGAAGTGGTTGGAATGGCCAATTACAACAAGAATATTTTCGTCGGAACCGGTGGCGTGGAAGGCATCAACAAAAGTCATTTTGTGGGCGCTGCCTACGGAATGGAAAAGATGATGGGCCATGCCGATACACCGGTGCGCCGGATTTTCAACTATGCTTCAGACAATTTCACCAACCACATGCCGATTGTTTACGTGCAAACGGTAGTTGGACTGGATAAAACCGATGGAAAAATCAAAACCCGCGGGCTGTACATCGGCGACGACTTTGAAGTGTTTGACAAAGCGGCCAAACTGGCCTTGCAAGTCAACTTCGAAATGCTCGACAAACCGCTGAAAAAAGTAGTGGTTTACCTCGATCCAACCGAGTTTAAAAGTACCTGGCTGGGCAACAAATCGGTTTACCGCACCCGCATGGCCATTGATGATGACGGCGAATTGATCGTTTTAGCTCCGGCATTGAAAGAATTTGGCGAAGACAAGGAAATCGACCGTCTGATACGCAAATACGGTTATTTCGGAACTCCGGAAACGTTGAAAGCCTGCGACGAGAATGAAGAACTCCGCAACAACCTGAGTGCTGCAGCACACTTGATTCACGGTTCTTCGGAAGGACGTTTCAGCATCACCTATTGCCCGGGGAAAGGCAAAGAAAACCTGACTCAGGCCGAAATCGAAAGTGTTGGCTTCAACTATGCTGATATCGACGAAGTAACTGCCAAATACGATCCGGCCAAACTAAAAGACGGATACAACAGGATGGCAGATGGCGAAGAAATTTTTTATATTTCCAACCCGGCATTGGGTTTGTGGGCGTTTAAAGACAGGTTTAAATACTGATTAACGATCAGAGATAGAAGATTTACGATCGCAGATTGAGAAAAAATCGTTAATCAAAAATCATTAATCGCTGATCACTAATTACATGAAAATGTTTAAAATTCAGGAAGTTAACTGGGGAATTATTGGCTGCGGAAACGTAACCGAACTAAAAAGCGGACCGGCATTTAACAAGGTAGAGCACTCGCGGATTGTTGCAGTAATGCGCCGGAATCCCGCCAAAGCCGCCGACTATGCCCAAAGGCATGGTATCCCGAAATGGTATTCGGATGCCGGCCTGCTGATCAATGATCCGGAGGTAAACGCAGTTTATGTTGCCACTCCGCCCGACAGTCATGCCAGATACGCGATCGAAGCCATGCGCGCCGGAAAACCGGTTTATGTGGAAAAGCCCATGGCCCGAAGCTACGAGGAGTGCCTGGAGATGATCCGGGTTTCCGAAGAAACCGGCGTCCCTTTGTTTGTGGCTTATTACCGGCGGTCGCTCCCCGCATTCCTGAAAGTGAAAGAATTAATTTCCGACGGAATTATCGGGAACCCGCTGACTGTAAACATCCGGCTGCACAAATCGGTTCCTGAACGTGACCTCAAACCAGAGACTCAATTCTGGCATGTGAATCCGGAAATTGCCGGTGCTGGTTATTTTTACGACCTGGCTTCGCATCAGTTCGACTATCTGGATTTCGTATTCGGTCCGGTTACCGAGATTCACGGCATAGCCCGAAATGTTGCAGGACTTTACCCCGCAGAAGACACCGTCTCGGCAACATTCTCCTTTCATTCAGGAGTTACCGGAACCGGAAGCTGGTCTTTTGTTGTCGCCAGGGGAAGCGAGGAAGACGTTATCGAAATTTCAGGAACAAAAGGAAAACTCAGCCTCTCCAGTTTTCAGCATGGCGATGTAAAACTGACGACTCCGGAAGGACAAATAAGTTTCAGCTTCCGGAACCCCGAAAACATACAGCACCACCTGATCAGGCAAGTTGTCAGCGAATTACGTGGTGATGGGAAATGCGTAAGTACCGGTCTGTCGGCCGCAAGAACCAACCTGATACTCGAAAAGGCCGTTACGAACTATTACAAAAAATAAATACAAACAGCTCGTATCCGGATTTAATACAAAATCTGAAAAACAGAAACATGAAAGTAGTAATTGACGATAAAATCCCTTATATCCGCGGCGCTTTTGAAAGTTCGGCCGAAGTAGTTTATCTTCCGGGCTCAAAAACAACTCCGGAAGTGGTGAAAGATGCCGATGCCATTGTAACGCGTACCCGAACCATCTGCAATGAAAAGCTGCTGGCCGGTTCGTCGGTGAAATTTATTGCCACTGCCACCATTGGCTACGACCACATCGACACCGATTACTGCGAAACCGCCGGGATCAAATGGACCAATGCGCCAGGCTGCAACAGCAAATCGGTGGAGCAGTACATCGCCTCGACCCTGATGGTTTTGGCTGAAACCCGGAACCTGCGCCTGAAAGATTTGTGTATCGGTGTGGTTGGTGTTGGCAATGTGGGAAGCAAAGTGGCCCGAATCAGCGAACTGTTTGGCATGAAAGTACTCAAAAACGACCCGCCGCGTGAACGTGCCGAGGGTTCGGCTGAATTTGTAAGCCTGAAACAGGTGATGGAAGAGGCCGACATCATCACCTTGCACGTGCCGCTGAATATGAAAGGCGAAGATGCGACTTTTCATTTGGGTAACGATGTCTTCTTCTCAGGCTTGAAAAAGAAACCCGTTGTAATCAACTCGTGCCGCGGCGAAGTGCTTGATACTTTGGCTGTAAAAAATGCACTGAAAAACAATCAGATTTCAGGATTTGTATGCGATTGTTGGGAAAATGAACCTGACATTGATCTGGAATTACTGGCTTTGACCGAAATTGCTACGCCGCACATTGCGGGCTACTCAAAAGACGGCAAAGCTACAGGAACCGAAATGAGTGTTCAGGCCATCAGCAAACACTTTGGCCTTGGCCTGGAAAACTGGAAAGCTTCAGGAATAGAATTTCCGGAAAAACCTGTTTTTGAACTGAATGGAAGCGGACTGAGCGAACAGCAAATCGTTTCGAAAGCAATCCTGCACACCTACGACATCCGGAAAGATGATGCTGACTTCAGGAAAGACGTGACAAAATTTGAACAATTACGCGGTGATTACCCAACAAGAAGGGAGTTTCCGGCGTTTACTGTTGTTCCGGAAAATATCGGGAAAGAAACTTTGGACCTATTGCACAAACTTGAATTCCAAATTGGCTGAAAATATTGAACCCTGTCAGGGTTAGGGCATTAGGGTCGTTTACTTTCCTCCGGTTTCACCGGAGGTTATTCAAATTAAAGTCCTTCGGACTTTTGCAAAAACAAACCCGGAACGGGTTAAATCTGAATAACCGTGGGTGAAGCCCACGGCAAAAGTATCCGAATCACAGCAACCCTGAAAGGGTTGAATATTAGAAATAGAAAGAATAGTAAGACTCTGAATAACAAACATTCAAAATCAATATACAAAATGAAAAAATTAGCTGACATTGGATTAATCGGGTTAGCCGTGATGGGCGAAAACCTGGTTTTAAACATGGAAAGTAAAGGCTACACGGTAGCTGTTTTTAACCGCACAACTGCCCGCGTTGACGAATTTATCGCTGGCCGTGGCGCCGGAAAAAAATTCATCGGGGCACATTCGATTGCCGAATTGTGCGCTTCACTCGAACGCCCCCGTAAAGTGATGATGCTGGTAAAAGCTGGTCAGCCTGTGGATGATTTCATCGAACTGATCATTCCTCACCTCGAACCGGGAGACATCATCATCGATGGCGGAAACTCACATTTCCCCGATACCATTCGCCGCACCAAATATGTGGAGAGCAAAGGTTTGCTGTACATCGGGACCGGCGTTTCGGGCGGTGAAGAAGGCGCGTTGTTAGGCCCTTCAATCATGCCTGGCGGTTCACCTGCTGCATGGCCGGCTGTAAAAGAAATTTTCCAGGCTGTTTCGGCCAAAGTTGAAAATGGCGAGGCTTGCTGCGACTGGGTGGGCGAAGGTGGCGCCGGTCACTTTGTAAAAATGGTTCACAATGGTATTGAATACGGCGATATGCAGATCATCTGCGAAGCTTACCAGGTTATGAAAGACTTGCTGGGCATGAGCGCCGACGAAATGCACGAAGTTTTCAAGAAATACAATGAGGGCGACCTGGATTCGTACCTGATTGAAATTACCCGCGACATTCTGGGTTACAAAGACGAAGACGGCGAACCGATGGTGGAAAAAATCCTGGACACTGCCGGACAAAAAGGAACCGGGAAATGGACCGGCGTAGCTGCGCTCGATTTGGGTATTCCGCTGACGTTGATTGGCGAATCGGTATTTGCACGCTGCCTGTCGGCACAAAAAGACCTGCGTGTTGAAGCTTCGAAAGTCATCAGCGGACCTGCTGTTGACAAAACCATCGACAGAGCGCAGATGATTTCAGACCTGAAAGATGC
>JAEUSS010000430.1 GCA_016788685.1 Prolixibacteraceae bacterium
ATTCGGCTTTGGCGGGCACATTGTGAGTACACTTTTTCAGAAATTTGAAGAATAGGCTGACGGTTAAGTTTTAAAAAAAAAACAGGCAGTTCCGTAAGGTTCAGCCTGTTTTTTTCTTGTCAGAGTATTTTTACATCATAAATTTCAGCAGGAACAAAACTGCCAGGACAGCTGTAACTATTGAAATATCTTTAAATTTTCCAGTCAGGATTTTCAGGATCACGAAAGAAAGAACCCCGAATAAAATTCCTTCAGAAATGGAATAAGTCAAAGGCATTATGATGATGGTGAGGAAGACCGGAATTGATTCAGTAAAATCGTCAAAGTCGATATTCTTAATCGGAGTCATCATCATTGCGCCCACCAAAATCAGAGCCGGTGCAGTTGCTGCTCCCGGGATCATCAGGAAGACCGGAGAAAGGAACAGGGCGAAGAAGAATAATACGGCAACAGTAAGCGAGGTTAAACCGGTGCGGCCACCTTCAGAAACACCTGCAGCACTTTCAACATAAGTTGTAACAGTTGAAGTTCCTAATATCGCGCCAGCAGTTGTTCCGATAGCATCGGCCATAAGCGCCTGTTTTACACGTGGCACACGACCTTCTTTGTCGAGCATGTTGGCTTTTGACGATACTCCGATCAGCGTTCCGACAGTATCAAACATGTCAACGAAGAGGAAGGTGAAAACAACAACCAGCATGTCGATTGACATGATCTGACTCCATTCAAATTTCATGAAGATCGGACTAAGCGAAGGAGGGGTAACTTCGAGTGAAGATGGAAGATGAGTTACACCGAACGGAATTCCAATTATTGTACCAAGCAGGATGCCAATTAATAAAGCACCTTTCACACGCAAGGCAAGCATTGCTCCGGTAATTACCAAAGCCAAAAGAGCAACAATTGCACCGGCATTATTGGTAACATCGGTAAGATTTCCCAGTGTTACGAACGTTGCAGGGCTACTGACGATAATTCCGGCATTTTTTAGTCCGATAAAAGCAATAAACAATCCGATACCAACAGAAATGGCATGCTTCATATTGTTTGGGATCGAATTAACGATCATTTCCCGAATATTGAATGCCGTTAAGGCGATAAATACCAGCCCTTCGAGAAATACTGCCGTAAGTGCAAATTGCCACGAGTGGCCCATGCCGAGAACAACTGTAAATGCGAAGAAAGCGTTCAGACCCATTCCGGGAGCAAGTGCAAAGGGTAATTTGGCATAAAGTGCCATAACCAGAGTGGCAATCAGTGATGCTAATGCAGTGGCGGTAAATACGGCGCCTTTATCCATACCCGCAGCGCTTAGAATATCCGGATTAACAGCCAGAATATAAGCCATGGTCATGAAGGTCGTTATACCGGCAATAATCTCGGTGCGTACAGTCGTTTTATTCTCCTGCAGCTTGAAAAATTTGGTTAAAAATTCCATGTTTATTCAGGATTAGAAGGTGTATTTTACAGCAGCAGTTGGCATAACTTTGAAGCCATCCATGCCGGCAAAGTTGTTGCTGATTTCAACTTCGCTACCGAAGGAGAATTTTTTAGTGCAGTTATACCACAATTGTGGTTCGGTGAGGAAAATATAATCGCCGTGAACTGATTTTTCTTTCCAGAAATCGGCAAAGCCGGTAAATGACATTTTACCTTTTGCAAAATTCAGGTACCATACAGCAGTTAACTGGAAGCTGTTTGGTTTGTCGTCAAATGTATTTGCAATGTTCTTATAAAGTGCTTTTAACGAAATACCTCTCGAAAAATCACTGGCATTCC
>JAEUSS010000438.1 GCA_016788685.1 Prolixibacteraceae bacterium
GGCACGCCTGCCTGCCCGGCAATGGCCCGTGCCGCTTCTTCCTCGACGCGATGCCGCTGCCCGTAGTCGAAACAGAGCGTTTCCACCTCATCAAAATGCTTCAGGGCCCAGAACAGACAGGTCGTCGAGTCTTGTCCTCCGGAGAATACAACTAATGCTTTGCTCATGCTATTTTTTCTTCTTCCCGTTTCGTGTCGAAAACGATGCGCATCGTTCTAAATTTCATGCGCATCATTTTAAATTTCATGCGCATCGTTTTTTTAACCCTGAGGAACCGTTCTCCGGAAGCCGCCGCCAAGTGTCTGCAACGCCCGCCCCGGTTGGGTTAAATTTCCCTGATCCTGAACAGGTTGTACGACTGATTGGTGTCGAACGTATCCACGCCTTCCACGCGTTTCACCCAATTGACCACCGCCATGGTGACCGGCAGAATCAGGATTTCGTACACCGTTTTCAGCATCGCCTGGGTGAACATCATGGTGACCAGCACTCCGGCCGGGAAAACTCCGGCAAAAGCAATGGAAATAAAGATCAGCGAATCGGCGCTTTCGCCGGCCAGTGTCGACAGAATTGCCCTCCCGGAGAAACCTTTGCCCTTGGTGGCCACCTTCATGCGGCTCATCACAAAAGCATTCAGGAACGACCCGATCAGGTAAGCGCACAGGCTGGCGATTACAATGCGCGGAGTGTTACCCAGCACCGTAGCAAACGCTTCCTGGTTTGGCCAGAAGGGGGCGCCCGGAATGACGATTCCGGCAGTGAAAAACAACACGGCCAGCACATTCACCGCAAAGCCGGTCCAGATGATCAGGCGCGCTTTGCCAAAGCCCCACACCTCGGTGATTACATCGTTCAGGATGTAGGCAATCGGGAAAATCAACACTCCGGCCGGTGCGGCTAGCGATCCGATTAATAAAATTTTAGTGGCAAGGATGTTGGAAATCAACAAACAGGTGGCAAATAAAATGCCCGCAAGCATAAACAATACAGATACTGAATTTTTCATTTCTTGTTTTTTACGTGGTTACCAAGTACACGGCTTTCTTCGGAAAGCACGGCGCAAAAATACACTTTTATTCCGGAATCGGAAAAAGGCAGACAAGCGCCAAAGAAAAATGCCCGGAAGATTGATTCTCAGAGCCTAATCCTTTAACTTTGATGCAGTACCTGATTTTCGAAAATCCTAAACCAACACCCGATGAATAACGATAAAATTGTGGTTTACGAAACCTTCACCGATCCGAACCACGCGCACATCGTCAGAGCATTACTTGAGCAGTACGGCATCGACTGTTTCCTTTCCGACGAACACATGGTCAGCTTGAATGCCATGTACAGCGCGGCGGTTGGCGGAGTGAAACTCCATGTTTTTGAAAAAGATATCGACCGCATTTCCGCCCTTCTCCGGTCAGAAAATGCAATTCCCGAAACTAACTCCGGACAGGAACCCGAAGCAAGTAAAATCACCTGCCCCCAATGCCATTCCGGCAACGTGGCCTACGGCGGTTCGGTAAAGAAAAAGTTCGGACTGAGCACCGCGCTGATCTTTTCGGTGATCACGTCTTTTGTGTTAATGGTCTATCCGTTTAAGATGCGGAAAGTCTATCACTGTTTCGGGTGCGGGCACGAATTCAAAAAATGAGCCCGTTCCGATTTCTGCGTTTACTTTCTATCTTTGTTCCTGAACAAAAAAAACAAGCATGCTTACTACCGCTTTCCGGGGAATGAATCCTTTGGCACAACTGATGTTTGCCGCATTTATTATGGTGGCTTCGGTGTTGATATTTGTAGTGGTCGGAACACTCGCGGCCATCCCGTTTTTTGGTATGGCTGCCATCATGAGCAGCCTGTCGGCGGCAAGCCTCGAAACTCCGGAAGGCATGGCCTTACTGAAATATTTCCAGGTTATGCAATCCATCGGCCTGTTTGTTGTACCTCCGTTTATTCTGGCCCGGCTATATGACGGCCACATCGGCGATTATTTAAAGATCAACCGCTCAGCCAGTAACCGTACATTTTTCCTGGCGGCTCTTTCCCTGTTACTGGTCATCCCGTTTATCAATTTCTTAGGTGCCGTCAATAGCCAGATGTCTTTTCCCGAAGCCTTTTCAGGCATTGAAAACTGGATGCGGAATATGGAAGATTCGGCAGCCGCCATGGTTGAGAAGTTCATGAAAGTTGACCACCTTTCGGGGCTGATGTTCAATATTTTCATGATTGCCATTATTCCGGCGCTGGGCGAAGAACTGATGTTTCGCGGAGTTATTCAGCGCATTTTTACCAGCTGGACCAGAAACTATCATTGGGGAATCTGGATTACTGCTTTTTTGTTTAGCGCCATGCACCTTCAGTTTTACGGTTTTCTGCCCCGGATGGTCCTGGGCGCTATGTTTGGCTATCTGCTAGTTTGGACCGGAACCATGTGGGTGCCCATTCTGGCCCACTTCGTAAACAATGCGGTGGGTGTGCTGGGTTATTACCTGATCAACCAGGGAGTGCTTACCGAAGACGTGGAAAAATGGGGAACCGGTACGGAGCAGATTCCGATACTGGCGTTCAGCTTTGCCTCGGTTGGCTTTTTACTTTTTCTGATCTGCCGGAACCAGGCCCAAACAAAAATGCCCGCAAATCCGGTGGATTAGCAGGCATAACGAATTGATTAATCTTTGTTAAGAAAAGACAATGCTTTGCTGTAAGTTTTCAATTTCCATTTTCTTTTGTTCCGAAGCCCGGTAAACGTAAACGATTCCGTATTCCGAAGCTTTTTCTCTCTTCTCATCATCGCCAAGGTGAGCCAGTGAGTTTTCCACTTCGTTCCACATTTCCTGGATCATCTGATCTGCCTGTTCCCGCAACTCAGCAACTTTCGAAGAAGCCCGGTTGGTAATGTTCTGAAGCATCTTCTGATGCCGGTATGCTTCTACAAACTCTTCGTAATGAACTTTGACCAGCGCAATCGACGGACTGTAAATCGGACTTCCGCCTTTCATCACCCGTTTTTGCTCGCCGGCAATAATCCGTTCGCCCCAGGTAAGCACATTCCCCTCCAGGTTAAGCGGAGGTGTTGCCTTCGAATTCGCTTTCAACCCATAGAACTCGATCACTTCCGGCTTCATTTCGCCACGCAGAATAGCAAAGTTTACCACCTGAAGAAAATGCGACAGGTACAGTTTTGCTTTCCTGAAAATCTCGCCATACTCTTTTGAGCGATCAAATTGGTTTTGTTTGGAGATATTTAACTGGCGGATCGCCCCCAGAAAATGCGGATAGAATGTCTGCAGTTTTTCCAGAGTCTGCTGGCTGAATGCCAGTTTGTTCAATGCTGTTCTCTTACCAAGTTCCAGTCCGGCTTCTATGGCGCGAAGCCTGGCCACATCTGTATTCGGTAATCTCCTGTAAGGCATAAAGTGGATTTTAGTACGCTATTGCGAATATACAAATAAGAGACTCAACTATCCGATCTTCGCCAAAGAACTAATGAACAATCAATTGTTAAAAACACACCACAACAACCTGTATATATGAACGTTAGCAACTATTCCCCCAAAGATATTAACAGGCGCCTACTCATATTTTTCTGAAAAACATATACTATGGCTTATCAGGTGCCCTCTGATTAATATGATTAAGAAAAACATTCATTACCCGACAGTACAAAAAAAAGCCCCGAAGAAATTAATCTCCGGAGCTTTTGCTATTTGATAACGAATATACGATTAGTCTTTCAGCTTGGCGCTTAAGAACTCGCGGTTCAGGCGGGCGATGTTCGACAGTGAAATGTTTTTCGGGCATTCCACTTCACAGGCACCGGTGTTGGTACAGTTACCGAAACCCAGTTCATCCATTTTAGCCACCATCGCTTTGGCACGACGGGCACCTTCAACACGCCCCTGTGGCAACAAGGCTAACTGGCTGACTTTTGCTGAAACGAACAGCATTGCCGATCCGTTTTTACAAGCTGCAACACAAGCTCCGCAACCGATGCACGATGCCGAGTCCATGGATTCGTCAGCGTCAGCTTTCGGAATCGGAATAGCATTGGCATCAGGCACACCTCCGGTGTTCACCGAAACATAACCTCCGGCAGCAATAATTTTATCAAAAGCCTGCCGATCAACGATTAAGTCGTGAATAACCGGGAAGGCTGCCGAACGCCAGGGTTCGATCGTGATGGTCTGCCCGTCTTTGAATTTACGCATGTGCAACTGGCAAGTCGTTACATCGTCGTCTGGTCCGTGCGGGCGGCCATTGATGTACAACGAACACATTCCGCAGATTCCTTCGCGGCAGTCGTGGTCGAATGCAACCGGCACCTTGTTTTCGTTAATCAGCTGCTCATTCAGAATGTCAAGCATTTCAAGGAATGAGCTATCGGTTGAAATTTTGTTAACCTTGTAGGTTTCGAAACGGCCTTTATCTTTTGGACCGTTTTGACGCCAAACCCTAAGCGTAAGATTTATTGTTTTTTCCATGATTGATCTCTTTTAAAAAGCCATTACTTGTAATTACGCTGAACCATTTTTACGCTTTCGTAAACCAATTCTTCTTTGTGAAGTTCAGGAGTCACATCGCTTCCTTTGAATTCCCAGCAGGAAACGTAGGCAAATTTGTCGTCCTGACGAAGCGCCTCGCCTTCAGGAGTCTGATATTCTTCACGGAAGTGACCTCCGCACGATTCTTCACGGTTCAGTGCATCGCGGGCCATCAGGTCGCCAATTTCGATAAAATCGGCCAAACGGCTGGCTTTTTCAAGTTCGATATTCATACCAGTTATATCTCCCGGGATGCGAACATTGCTCCAGAATTCTTTTTTGATGGCAGCTATTTTCTCAACGGCAATTTGCAGTCCTTCTTTGTTCCGCCCCATACCAACAAAATCCCACATCACCAAGCCGAGTTCTTTATGCAGGCTGTCAACCGAACGTTTACCTTTGATGCTCATCAGCTTTTCGAAACGGGCTTTAACCGCTTTCTCCGCTTCAACAAACTCAGGTTCGTTGGTTGTCATTCGTTTGGTTGCAATATCGTCAGCCAGATAATTCTGGATAGTATAAGGCAATACGAAATATCCGTCGGCCAGTCCCTGCATCAAAGCAGAGGCACCCAAACGGTTAGCTCCGTGGTCGGAGAAGTTAGCTTCACCGGCAGCGAACAAGCCAGGAATGGTTGTCTGCAATTCATAATCAACCCAGATACCACCCATGGTGTAGTGGATAGCCGGATAAATCATCATCGGAGTTTCGTATGGATTTTCGTCAACGATTTTTTCATACATCTGGAAGAGGTTTCCGTAACGCTCTTCTATTACTTTTTGTCCCAGACGTTCGATTGAAGATTTGAAATCGAGGTAAACAGCCAAGCCGGTTCCAACACCGAATCCGGCATCGCAACGTTCTTTAGCTGCACGTGAAGCAACGTCACGCGGAACCAGGTTTCCGAAAGCCGGATAACGACGCTCCAGGTAGTAATCGCGATCTTCTTCTGCAATCTGAGTAGGTTTCAGTTTTCCTGCACGGATAGCTTCGGCATCTTCTTTCTTTTTGGGTACCCAGATACGTCCGTCGTTACGCAATGATTCCGACATCAGTGTCAGCTTACTCTGCGACTCGCCGTGAACCGGAATACAGGTCGGGTGAATTTGTGCCATACACGGATTGGCAAACATCGCGCCTTTGTGGTAAGCTTTAATGGCTGCAGACCCGTTTGATCCCATGGCATTGGTCGACAGGAAGAATGTATTTCCGTATCCGCCTGTTGCTAAAATCACTGCATGACCGAAATGACGTTGCAATTCGCCGGTAACCAGATCGCGGGTAATAATTCCGCGGGCTTTCCCGTCAACAATTACGATATCAACCAGCTCAGTACGAGTATAAAGAGTTACTGTTCCCAGGTTTACCTGACGCATCAGTGCCTGATAGGCTCCAAGCAAAAGCTGCTGACCGGTTTGTCCTTTAGCATAGAATGTACGGCTTACCTGAGCACCTCCAAATGAACGGTTGTCGAGCAGACCGCCGTATTCACGGGCAAACGGAACACCCTGAGCAACACACTGGTCGATGATATCGTTACTCACTTCGGCCAAACGGTGAACGTTGGCTTCGCGGGCGCGGTAGTCACCCCCTTTAATCGTATCGTAAAACAAACGGAAAACAGAGTCACCGTCGTTTGGATAATTCTTTGCAGCATTGATCCCACCCTGTGCAGCGATAGAGTGTGCGCGGCGTGGTGAATCCTGAATAGTGAAATTTTTAACGTTAAAACCCATTTCGCCCAGCGAAGCAGCAGCCGAAGCTCCGGCCAAACCGGTACCAACAATGATTACATCCAGTTTACGTTTGTTGGAAGGGTTCACCAGTTTCTGGTGATTCTTATAATTGGTCCATTTTTGAGCCAGTGGCCCTTCAGGAATCCTTGCATTCAATTTACTCATGTTTCAGTTATTTAGAGAATTAGAAAAACAGGTATTGTGCCAGTGCAATGACGGTGAACCCACCACCCAGAATAATGGCAACAACAGTACTAATTACTTTCAAACGAGGCATCCAGATGGTATTGTTCCAGCCAATGGTTTGGAAAGCCGACCAAAATCCGTGAGCCAGGTGAAATGCAAGTGCAACAGAACCAATGACGTAAATAAGAACAATTGGCAGGCTTTGGAATGTTTCGTTTACCAAGGCATACGCATTTTCGCCTTTAGCCATTGCACCGAAAAACGGGAACTCTACTTCTCCGCCTTCCCACGCAATAAAGCCTTTCATCTTCATGTAGAAATTGATAATATGAATTACCAGGAAAGCGAAAATGGCGATACCCAAAGGCAACATGTTCAGTGATGCGAACTCAACACCGGTTGTTTTTTTGCCTGAAGCATAACGCTGAGGGCCACGCGCTTTCATATTCTGAAGTGTCAGAATCAATGAATAGACGATGTGTACAATAAATCCCAAAGCCAATGTTGGCTCAATAACTTTGATCAAGGGGTTGGTTCCCATAAAATGCACCCCGGCATTAAACATCTGACCTTCTTCAAACCCCAGACAACTGTCAAGCAGCAGGAAAGAATTCAGGATTAAATGCACAAAGAGGAACAAAATCAGAAACAAACCTGAAACGCTCATCAGGAGTTTCCGTCCAATAGAGGCAGTCAGTAAATTGCTCATAGAATAACAGATTTTTATTTTAATAATAGATTCATTTTTGTTTGCCCGACAAAAGTAGAGTTAACAGGCATCAGATACAATTAAAAGCGATCCAAAATAACTAATTTATAATGTTTCTAAGCATAAACCGCCTTCTCACAAAAATATGAATTTATATAATGTTAAAATATAGCTCCTTTTATCAGGCTCCTGCCGCCAAAAATATATCCATCCATTTTTGCATAAACAGCATATTTGCATATTTTTGCAGCTCCTTTGTAAGAGAATGCCAAATTTAAGGACTGGTTCCATAGTTCAACGGATAGAATAGCAGTTTCCTAAACTGTAGATCCGGGTTCGATTCCCGGTGGGACTACAAAAAAATCCCTGCAAATCGATTGATTTACAGGGATTTTTTTGTATGTATTGTTTTTTAACACCCGAAAATTCATTCCGAAAAATAGTCAGAAAAAGGTTCACATACTGAAAAATACTGGCGCGGAGTAATTCCGGATAAATCGCGAAACTCGCTGATCATGTGCGATTGATCAAAAAAACCACAGGCGTAGGCCAGATCGGTCAGTTTGGTGTCAGGATGGGTTCCCTTGAAATGGATGGTGTGCTGAAAACGCACGGTGCGAATAAATTGCTTGGGCGAAGTTCCCACCAGTTCCCGGAAATTGCGTTCGAATTGCTTCCGGCTCCAGCAGGCTGATGCAGCAAGTTTTTCAATATCAACCAAGCCTCTGTGCCGATTGATCAGGCTAATGCTTTCTTTTAGCCGTTGCTGACCAAAATCGTCGTTCTTTTTCGCCAGCATTTCAGTTAAAAATCGTTCGGCAACCTCTGTTTGTTGCTGAAAATCTGACGCTTCAAAAAGATCGGCCTCGAGTTGTTCCACCCGGTTTTTAATCAGGAAACGGAGGGGGACGATGCATCCGTAAAGTTCGCTCATCGGAAGATTGAAGAACATGGACGCTCCCAACGGGCGGAGCGAAACCGAGAAAAGCCGCATGTTTCCAATGACGCGCAAATCGTACGGACTATTGCAATGCCCTGTCAGAACGGTGCTTTCTATCGAATCCTGCTGATGATTGAGCAAAACAGGCCGTTCGCCAAGGTAAAAAGTGAGGTCCATGAGGCCGTTCGGAACAATGCGCTGCACATGTTCTTCGCCAGGCTTCAGGCAATTTTCGAGTCCCCAGTATTGTTTCACGTAGGGCGACAAAAGAGCCGATGGTTTTCCAAAATAAAACCCCATTGTTCTGTTCTCTATAAATTCAGCAGAATTGGTTTAAAATTACAGAAATGGATTACAACCTCATCTAAAAGAAGTTGTAATCCACAGAAATTGGCAGGTTAAAAACCGTAAAGCCCGAGGCGATTGCCTTCGGTGTCGTGAAAGAGGGCGAACCAGCCGCGGCCTTCCACTTCAATTTTACACTTTGGCTGAATAATTTTTCCTCCCATTAAAACTACGCGTTCGATCGCTCCGTCGAGATCATTTCCGCAGTCAAAATTAACAATTGGCCCGTTTTCTGAAGGCTTAAAGTTAGGGGCTTCAGAAATGGCTCCTTCGCCGGTGGGGAAGCAGGCCATCTTTTCGGCGCCGCCATCAAATACTTCGAATTTGGTTTGCAGCACGGTTTCGTAAAAACTAACGGCACGATTAAAATCAACTGCGGGTACATCAACCCAAATGACTAACTTTTTCATTGTTTATTGTTTTAAAGTTTTGACAATTCAAAAGTAGCCGGGCGAAATTTCCTGAAATTGGAAAATTGCGACATTCTTTATTTCAGCAACATTCGGGCAGTTCTGCGACTTTTTTGCTCAACGTAAACTTTTCGTCCGTTTTGTATCTGGGCAACCGAATCGGGCGTATAGTAGCGAATGGTCACCAGGTCGAGACCGGTGTTGTATTTCAATTCGAATTTTTGCTGCAACTGCCCAATCAGGGTTTCGATGCCCTGCTCCGGTTCGTCAAACGCCAGCGAAAGATCAACGGCCGACTGCTGTATCAGGCCGACTTTCAGGCGGTATTTGGCAAACAAGCTAAAAACATCAGACACACTGTTAATGCTGATAAACGAAAAATCGACAGGCGTTAGGGTGATCAGCGCCATGTTCTTTTTCACAATAAATACAGGCACCAGCTCCAGTGCATGCTCCGCCGCGTGAATGATTGTTCCGCGCTTTTCAGGCTCGATAAACGAATTGACATACAACGGAATATTTTTATTCTGAAGCGGTTTTATGGTTTTGGGATGGATCACTTTTGCTCCTGAATACGACAATTCGATTGCCTCTTTGTAGGATAGTTCTTCGAGTTTTTGCGTGTCGGCAAAAAAGTCAGGATCGGCATTCATAATTCCCGGAACATTCTTCCAGATGCTCACATCTTCGGCATCGAGCAAATTCGCCAGGATGGCCGCTGTATAATCCGAACCTTCGCGCCCAAGAGTGGTGGTCTGGTTCGTCAGCGTTCCGCCAATAAAACCCTGTGTGATGTATAAATCTTCTCCTTCGAAAGTGAAAACCCGCTTTGCCAAACGCACCGAGAGCTCCCAGTTAACATTTCCTTCGCGGTAAACATCATCGGTTTTCAGGCAATTCCTTACATCCACCCAACGATTCTTCAGACCTATTTTATTGAAATACAAACTGATGATCTGCGTTGAAATCAATTCACCGAACGCCACGACCTGGTCGTATTCGTAATCAAAATTCATCGACGGATCGCCCTTTAAGCGGGCAGCAATCAGTCCAAACAGTTTTTCAACCTCCGGAAGCTCGGTCGGAGCCCCCCAGAGTTCGGCAATAATTTCGTCGTGATAGGCTTTTACTTCCTGAAAGGCAGCCCACACTTCCGGATCCTGACTGAAATACCGGCGGGCAACAACCTCAAGGGCATTGGTTGTTTTTCCCATGGCCGAAATAACCAACACCTTATTGCCGGGATACATTTTTAAAATATTGACCGAATTACGCACAGCGTCTGCTGAACTGACAGAGGCACCTCCAAATTTGAAAACCTTCATAACATCTGATTTAATTATTCGGACAAAAATAAAAAAAGGACATCGCCATTTTAGTTTTTATGAAAAAGTTTGGGCGCATGGAAACATTAAAATAAAAGATAAATTTATCCGGTATAATCCTGCGGTTTGTAACAATAGTTACAGCCTGCGCGCCTCAGGAAATATACATTTGCAACATCATCAAGCCAAACCATGACCAGAAACAGAATTCTTAAAATATTCCGGAAATTCCACAAATGGCCCGGAATCCTGATTACCTTGTTTGTCGTACTATTCTCGGCCTCCGGAATTTTTATGAACCACCGGAGCCTGATCTCGTCTGTTGACATCAGCCGCTCTTTTCTGCCCTACGAATACAGCTACCAAAACTGGAACAAAGCAGCGGTAAAATCAGCCTGTTTAATCGGCAATGATTCGACGCTGGTATACGGCAATATCGGAGTCTGGCTCAGCACCGATCAGTTTAAAACTTTTCAGGATTGGAATGCCGGATTCCCCAAAGGAATCGACAACCGGAAAATCAGTAAAATACTGAAAACTCCGGATGGAAAATTATTTGCAGGAACCTATTTCGGATTATATGAGTATTCAGCAGCCGATCGTCAATGGAAGAAAATACTGCTGCCGGTTTCCGAAGAACGGATTACCGACCTGATTGTGAAAAAGACAGAGTTAATTGTTCAGACCCGTTCGTTCTTAATGAAATCCTCCGATGGCAAATCGTTTCAGCCCATCTCTCTGCCAGCCCCGCTCGACTACGAGGGAAAGGCCAGTCTGTTCAAAACCCTGTGGCTGCTGCACAGCGGCGAGCTGTGGGGATTCGCAGGGAAACTGGCTGTTGATTTATTCGGGCTCACACTTCTTGTTATTTCGTTCACGGGGCTGATGCACTTTCTCTTCCCGGGCTGGCTGAAACGCCGGAAAGCAAAGCAAAAAAACAACTCGGCACTTGTTGCCGCCCGCAACACCAACCTTCGCTGGCACAACCGCCTGGGCTGGATTTTTATTCCATTCCTGATTTTTGTAACTGTTACCGGCATGTTTTTACGCCCGCCCCTGCTCATTGCCATTGCCAACTCAATGGTTTCGCCCATTCCCGGAACTGTGCTTAGTTCTCCGAATCCTTGGTACGACAAGCTTCGCCGCGTTTTGTACGACGAGCAACAACACATTTTTCTGTTCTCTACCAACGATGGAATCTATTTTACTGATGAAAATTTTCAGGAGCCCATGCGCCGACTTCCCGGCGAACCACCGGTGAGTGTGATGGGCTGCAATGTATTGGAGAAAAAAGGCGAAAGCTCTTACCTGGTTGGCTCTTTCAACGGGCTGTTTATCTGGAATCCGCTCAGCGGACAGGTTTTCGATTACCTCTCCGGAAAACCATATCAGGCGCCGCAGGTGGCAGGCCCACCGATATCAAAAGACATGATTGATGGTTGGTTTGCCAATTCCTCAGGAAAAGAATTTTATTTTGATTATAATCAAGGTGTTTTGCCTATCCGCCACAACGAACAATTTGGAGAAATGAGTGCAGAAATCATTCAGAAAAGCCCCATTTCTTTGTGGAACCTTTCGCTCGAAGTTCATACCGGGCGCATCTTCGAGCCACTTTTAGGCATGTTCTACATCCTCTATGTCCCACTTGCCGGAATCTGCATCCTGGTCGTGCTCATCAGTGGATTCTTTATTTGGTGGATGGGATATCGGAAAAACAAGTCAACCGCAAAACTTAATAGCGCCAAATAAAAACAAATCAGGGCTTCACTCGAGTGAAACCCTGACAAATATTATTGCTTTTATAACAGCTTTTTAGCGGTTTTGATATTGCTTTTCGTAATAGCTCTGGTAGTCGCCGCTGGTCACATTTTCCATCCATTCGGCGTTAGCCAGATACCAGTCAATGGTTTTTTCCAGACCTTCTTCAAACTGAAGGCTCGGCACCCAACCCAGTTCTTTTTGCAGCTTGGTTGAGTCGATGGCGTAACGAAGGTCATGTCCGGCACGATCTTTTACGTAAGTAATCAGCTTTTCCGAGGTTCCGGACTCACGTCCCAGCTTTTTGTCCATAATCCGGCACATTACCCTGATTAAATCGATGTTCGTCCATTCGTTGTGCCCGCCAATGTTATACGTATCGCCATTTTTCCCCTGATGAAAAATCAGGTCGATGGCCCGCGCGTGATCTTCCACCCACAACCAATCGCGTACGTTTTCGCCCTTCCCATAAACCGGGAGCGCCTTATTGTATTTGATATTATTAATAAACAACGGGATCAGCTTTTCAGGAAACTGGAACGAGCCATAATTATTCGAGCAATTTGACACAACGGCCGGAAGCCCGAACGTGTCGTGATAAGCACGTACAAAATGATCGGAACTGGCTTTGGAAGCTGAATACGGACTATGCGGATCATACCCGGTTTCTTCGGTAAACATCCCTTCATTGCCCAGACTTCCGTATACTTCGTCCGTAGAAATGTGGTAAAAGCGCTTGTCCTCTGTATTGTCTTTCCAGATTTGACGGGCAGCATTCAGCAAATTAACTGTCCCGATGACATTGGTAAATACAAATTCGGTCGGGTTGCTGATTGACCGGTCAACATGAGACTCGGCTGCCAGATGAATCACTCCGTCAAACTGACGTTCAGTAAAAAGCTTCAGGATAAATTCACTATCCACAATGTCGCCTTTTACAAATTCGTAATTCGATTTGTTTTCGACATCCTTCAGATTAGCCAGATTTCCGGCATAAGTTAACTTATCGAGGTTCACAATTTTATACCCGGGATACTTATTGACAAACAATCGCACCACGTGCGAACCAATAAAACCGGCACCTCCGGTGATCAGAATTGTTTTCATTTCGTCTTCGTTTTCAATGATGATCAAAAATAGGTATTAAAACAGAATATCAAAGCAGGTTAACCGAAACAAAAAAGGTCTGCTATGGCTTAACAGACCTTTCATATTCAATTAAATCGGGTTCAATTAATTCCTCTTACCCGTTTTTCCCATTCCCAGGCCGAAAGCAGTGTTTCTTCCAGTCCTTTTTCGGCTTTCCAGCCCAATTCCTGATTGGCAAGAGTCGTATCTGCCCATATTTTTTCAATGTCGCCGGCTCTGCGCCCAACTATTTTGTAGTTCAATTTCACCCCTGTAGCCTTCTCGAAAGCATGCACTGCCTCAAGAACAGAAACTCCGTTTCCGGTACCCAAATTAAAAATCTCGTATCCGGCTTTGTTCTTATTACCGAGTAACCGACTTACTGCTACCACGTGCGCTTTGGCCAAATCAACCACGTTAATATAATCGCGCACAGCCGAACCGTCAACGGTATCATAATCATCGCCGAAAATTTTTAACTCGCTGCGTAAACCAGCCGCAGTCTGGGTAATAAACGGAACCAGGTTGGCCGGAATTCCCAACGGAAGTTCGCCAATCAATGCCGAAGGATGTGCCCCTACCGGGTTAAAATACCGAAGTGCGATTCCTTTAAGCTGGGGATTTGCGGCTATGGTATCATGCAAAATATCTTCATTTACCCTTTTGGTATTTCCGTAAGGCGATTCTGCATCTTTCCGCGGAGTATCTTCAGTAACCGGCAAATGATCGGGCTGACCGTAAACGGTGCATGATGACGAAAATACAATATTGGCAACCCCGTATTTCAACTGGCATTCCAGAAGATTAATTAAAGAAACCAGATTATTCCGGTAATACAACAACGGCTTTTCGACCGACTCGCCCACCGCCTTTGATGCTGCAAAATGTATGATCGCCTGAATATTGGGATATTTTGCAAAAAAGGCATCAACTTTATCTTTTTCGACCAGATCAAACTGCTCAAAAACCGGGCGGATTCCCGAGATCTTTTCAATACCATCCAATACATCAACACTCGAATTCGACAGATTATCAACAATAATAACCTCATAACCCGCACGTTGCAACTCAACTGCTGTGTGCGAACCTATATATCCGGTACCTCCGGTAACTAAAATTTGTTTCATTCTGAATACCTGTATTTATGTTGAGCGGCAAATTTATGAATTATCTGGTTTTCTTTATCTTTTTACAGGACCTAAGTTTAGCTTACAATAAAATATGGGTTTTGTTGAAAACTTTGACTTGAAGCAATGCTAAATTTTCTTACTTTTGACTGATTAAACAAGTAAAGCGTGGAAATTAATCATTACATAAAAGAGTTATTGTTGCTGAATGATTGTGTTATCATTCCTGAGTTTGGTGGATTTGTTGCCAATTACAAACCGGCAACAAACGAGAACAACCGGTTTTTCCCGCCAACCAAAGAAATTGCGTTCAACAATAAACTGATTTCCAACGATGGATTGCTTATCAATCACATTTCACAAACCGAAGGAATCAGCTATTTCAGCGCACGCCAAAAA
>JAEUSS010000462.1 GCA_016788685.1 Prolixibacteraceae bacterium
TTGTCGGCCAAACAATGCGGATTGGGAATCGACGAACTGAACACAATTTCGGCATGGATGATTGCTAAATACGGAAAATTTGAAATTCAGGAAAGCGATTTCGAAGCTTTGTACCAACTGATGACCCACGATAAAAAGAACGAAGGCAAACGCATCAATTTTACGCTTATTCCTGAAATCGGGAAGGTGGAAATCAACGTCGATTGCCCGAAAGAGCTGATCGTTGAAGCGCTGAATTTTTATAAAAGTTTCGAGTTACGGGATCCGGGTTGCGGGTCAATAAGTAACTCGTAACCTGCAACTCGTAACCCGCAACAATTCATATATGAAATACCTTGTTTCCAAACCCGATAAAACCCTGAAGGGGATCATTGTTCTCCCCGGATCGAAAAGTGTGGCCAACCGGGCGCTGATTATTCATGCGCTGAGTTACAGCCCGTACCCGATTGAAAACCTTTCGGACAGCGACGATACGCGCGTCATGGAACAGGTGTTCAATTCGAATACCAATCGTTTTGATATCGGTCATGCCGGAACTGCCATGCGTTTCCTGACCGCTTTCCTTTCGCAGATTGTGGGCGAGTGGACGATTACCGGCTCCGACCGGATGAAACAACGGCCAATCGGTATTCTGGTTGATGCCTTAAATAAACTTGGCGCACGGATTGAATACCTCGAAAATGAAGGGTTTCCTCCGCTGAAAATTTACGGTTCGCATCTGAAAGGTTGTGTGCTCGAGCTGGACGGAAGTGTGAGCAGTCAATACATCTCGGCTTTGCTGATGATTGCCCCGGTTATAGAGGGCGGGCTGACTTTGCGCCTGAAGAATAAAATTACTTCGCGTCCGTACATCGAAATGACGCTGAAACTGATGGAACAGTTTGGTGTGCAGCATGTGTGGAAAGGCAACGAAATACGCATCGCGGAACAAACGTACAAAGCCCGTCCGTTCTCGGTCGAGGCTGATTGGTCGGGAGCCTCGTACTGGTACCAGATGGCTGTTTTAGCCGATGAGGTGAATGTTGAATTGGTGGGACTAACCACCGAAAGCCTCCAGGGCGACGCCATGATTGCCAACTGGTTCGGGCAGTTGGGGATCGATACGATTGCTACCGGAAAAGGATCGCGCCTGGTGAAAAACGGACAACCTTTACCGAAGTTTCTGCGGCTTAATTTTATTGAGAACCCGGATGTGGCACAGACCTTCGCGGTTTTGTGCGTGATGAAGCAAATCCCGTTTCATTTTTCCGGGCTGGAAACCCTGAAAATTAAGGAAACCAACCGCATTGCCGCCCTTCAGGATGAACTGGCTAAGTTTGGAGCACTAATTACCGAACCTGCCCACGGTGAACTGGCCTGGGACGGAACTTTCACTCTCGGTAAACAAGCCGTTCCTGAAATTGCGACTTACCACGATCACCGCATGGCGCTGGCTTTTGCTCCGGCTTGCCAAAGCTATGGCCCCGTGGCCATCCTCGATCCGATGGTGGTTACCAAATCGTATCCGGCTTACTGGGAAGATTTGAAAAAAGTGGGGTTTGTGGTTTCTGAAATGGTCTAAATACCCGTCAGCTAAAGCAGACGGCAACGGACATCAGTGTTTCAATTCAGCATTTGGTTGGATTAAGGTTACGCCTATTCTTTGCCGTTCGCCTTTAGGCAACGGACATCGATAGTCCCATCTATCTCTTCTGCTGAAAAAACTCCTTCATCAATTGGGCGCATTCGTTTTCGAGAATGCCAAAAACAACTTCAGTTTTGGGATGCAACGCATCGGGCGCAAATTTCCGGAAGCCCCGTTTGTCGTCGGAAGCGCCATAGACTATTTTGCCAATCTGCGACCAGCCCAGCGCGCCGGCACACATCACACAAGGTTCGAGGGTGACATACAGCGTACATTCGTTCAGGTATTTTCCGCCCAGTAGGTTGGCCGCGGCGGTAATGGCCTGCATTTCGGCGTGAGCCGTCACGTCGGTCAGCGTTTCGGTGAGGTTGTGCGCACGGGCAATGATCCGGTTTTGCGAAACCACTACCGCTCCCACCGGAATTTCGCCCTGGGCAAAAGCCTGTTGGGCCTCCTGAAGGGCGCGCTGCATAAAATAGTCGTCGTTAAAAAGTTCCATACGTTCAGGCTAAAAGTGATCAGGACAAAGGTAAATTATTATTTGCAGTTCAGAATTGGTCGGCCAAGGGTTGGATGATGCCCGTTGCAAAAGATGTTGATGCGTTCAGCTAAATATAGTTTATTCAGGATGTTTCGTTTGTTGTTTTGTTGTAAATTAGTGGGAGTTAACCCATCAAAATCAGGTTTTTTATGTCGTCAACTGCCGATTACAACGAACTGCTGCCCCTTATTTCAGCAATCAGTACTCCTGAAGTTATCGAACCCAGAATCCCGGTAGATGTGTTTGTGCAGGAAGCCGCGAACCTTTATCATTGGTGCATCGACGACCGCGAAGCCCTGACCGGCGTTGGCCTCGACTGGAATCTGGTACTTGGCTTGCCCCTTCGGGCAGGAGCCTGCAGCGAAGCGCAATCGCTTTGGATGAAGGAACGCAACTCCCGCAAACAGGTTGAAACCGACTGGCAGAACCAGTCGCAGGCTGCGTTTGCCCTGCGCGACCAACTGATTCGCTCTTTTCGTTTTGCATTCCGGAAATCCGGCCATTTACTGGCACAGCTTGACCGCATTGCACAAGGCAATACCCACTCCGACCAGGTTCAGGACCTGAACGACCTGGCAGTTCTGGGCAGGTCGAATACCGAACTGCTGGCAGCCATTAACTTCGACCAGGCTTTGCTTGACCGGGCTGCCGGTTTATCCGGGCAGACGGGCCATTTGCTGGGTGCCGTCAACCGCGAACGCAAAAAAGAAAGTGAAACAAAACTCATTCGCAACCGGGCATTTACTTACCTCAAACAAGCCGTTGACGAAATACGCGAGTGCGGCAAATTTGCTTTCCAAAATAACCCCGGCCGCCTGAAAGGGTATACCAGCGATTACTGGAAAGCGAAGAAGAAGATTAAACCGGGGAAAAAAACGCCAACAGCACCGGCATAAACGCATCAGACCATAACGAAGGGTTGAACGGACTTGGTTCTCTGAAATTGAATAAGTCCCGCGTTTGTCTAAATCTTAAATGCGCAAGGCGCTTTGAACCCGACAAACACGTCCAAAAGTATCGCCCTGCCTGGCAGGAGAATGAAAATGCCAGCAGGGAAGCAAAATCATTAGCAGGGAAGTAAAATTTTTAGCAGGAAAGCAAAAATGTTAGCAGGAAGGCAAAATAGTCAGCAGGGCTGGCAGCGACAGGCATTGGTGCGGGAAACGACTTGTTTTCCGAAACCTGTCAGGGGTAGCAAACAGATTAGTGCTGTAAAATGGACAAAATTTTGTTTGTCAGGCCAATTTTGGGTTGGATTTGGGCGGCAGATGGCGTAAATTAGAGGGAAACTGGAGACAATAACCAAATAACCGAAAAAAGCAATGTATGGCTAAAATCAATGTCCAACAAACGGATGTAACCATCCTGCAGATCAACGATACAGATTATATTTCGTTGACTGATATTGCGAAGTTTAAAAGCACTGACCCCTTTATCGTGGTTTGTAACTGGATGCGAAACCGCAACACGATCGAATACCTCGGCATATGGGAAACGTTATACAACCCGAATTTTAAACCTATCGAATTCGATAGGTTTAAAACTGAAGCGGGGCTGAATGCCTTTACCATGTCGCCACAAAAATGGATTGACTCAACCAATGCGAAAGGGATTGTTTCCAAGTCTGGCCGTTATGGCGGAACCTTTGCTCACAAAGATATTGCGTTCAAATTTGCTGCCTGGATTTCGATAGAATTCGAACTATACTTCATAAAGGAATTTCAGCGCCTGAAAGAAGAAGAACAAAAGCAACTGGGGTGGACAGCCAAACGCGAGCTGGCAAAGATTAACTACCACATACACACCGATGCCATTAAACAACATTTAATCCCGGCAGAACTGACCAAAGAACAAACGTCCATGGTTTATGCCAACGAAGCCGATGTGCTGAATGTGGCGCTTTACGGTATTACTGCCAAACAATGGCGCGATGCGAACCCTGAATTGAAAGGGAATATCCGCGATTATTCCACCATCAACGAACTGATTTGCTTGTCGAATATGGAAAACATCAACGCGGTGCTGATTAACGAAGGCTTGTCCCAGCAGGAACGCCTGATCAGGCTTAACAAAATCGCCATTCAACAAATGCAGGTACTCGCCCATGTTGAGAACCGGAGGATGCTGAAATAAGCCCGCTCTTCCGGACGCTTGTGTTGATTTAAGGCTGTTGTTCTTTGAGCACCAGTTTGGCTTTATCGTTGCTGACGATGCCCGAATAAAAGTCGACAAGGGCCTGATAATTCTCCTTGGGCCAGGTTCCGGGATTAACCTTCACTTCGCGGACATAAACGGCCCGGCCGTCCTGAACGGTAATGGCCGAATTGTAGGTCCCGTATTCACTTGAAATAACTTTGCTGCGCGGAATGGTTTCCGCCTGATATCCTTTGGGCAGTACGAACGTGATGGAGTCTTTGTCGTAATAGGCATATTGCTGCACAACCGGCATCTTGCGGTTCTCAACTTTAGCCGGAACGCTCCGGCGCTGGTTTAGCATGTTCATCGGGATAAAAAGCCGGGTTCCGGTTTTGGTGGCATACTTGGTCGAGTTCATGGCAAGCTGTTCGGTGGCTTCCGGAATTTTTTCTTTTTTTACTTCGTATCCGAAGGAGTTGATCACCAGTCCGGGAATTCCGATGTCATCCAGGAGTTCTTTTTTCTGATCTTCCTGGCTTTGTTCCAGCAGCGACGAAACGTTGTCGTACTGGTATCCGGAGTAGCGGGTTTTTACGGTGGTTTGCATGGCGCCGTCGGGGTTAATCTGTACATCAGCAATGCGGAGCTGGATGTTCTGATCGGATTTCAGCAAGGGGGTTGTGGCAATTTTGCCTCCCTGCGGGGTAATGAGCAAAACCTTCCGGCCCTGAACAAAGGTGCCGAGGTATCCGGCGGGCTGGGTCTGGCTGGTGCATTCGAGCCAGATGGTGTCGTTGCGCAGCGGCACGCAGAGAATGGCGTGGTTGTTTTGAGAAATGGTGGGGAAATCGGTCATGATGATACCCTGGTTGGATCCCGCTCCGGCCAGTACATAGACGGAAGGAATGCCCACGCAGTTGAGCAGCGCTTTCATGTAGCTCGAGAGGGCTTTGCAATCGCCGTAGCCAAGCCGGTCGACCATTTCGGCAGGGAAGGGCTGGTATCCGCCCAGTCCGAGCTGAATCCCGACATAGCGGGTGCGTTTCTGCATGTATTGGTAGAGGGTGTTTACTGCCAGCGTGGTGTCTTTGATTTCTCCGGTCAGTTCGCGGATTTCCGCCTGCCGTTGCGGGGGCAGCTGGTCGCGTCCCTGGTTCAATCCGGCAACCCAGTCGCCGAACTCCTTCCACGAGGTCATTTTTCCTGACGACCCGTCGTAAGTAAAGCTTGTGGGGGCAATAATAACGCGCGAAGTCTGGGTGTAAAGTTCGGGCGACATCGGTTCTTCTTTCCATGCGGCAACCGAATCGAGTTTCCACTCATGGATGCGTTTCCCGTTTTCATTTTTCCGGGTTTGGCACGAAGGGGGGACGTTTATTTCCCTGATACGTATTTCCAGCGCTTCAGGAAACGAAACACGGAATGACGATTTTTCAACAGATATCCGGTAGGCTTCGATGGGCTGCCAGTCGGGGTAGTTAATCAGTCCGTTGTGCTCAATTTCGTATTCGTATTCAACCGTGTACGGATAAGTTGTCGTTTTGAAATCGGCCAGTTTCAGGCGCAAATCATCGTAGATTGTCCCTGCCGAGGTGTAGTTGACGTCCTGGATGCCCGCGTTTTTTAGCTTTTCTTCAGGCAAGCCGGCTTCGTTGTATATTTTTCCGGAGATGGATTTTATCTTTTTGGTTTTATCGTAAGGGAGCAGCAGTTTGCCAAACTGATCGCCGTTTTCTTCCAGAATGGTGATGGCCATATACACTTTTTCGACGGCTTTGCTGTAGTCGGTCAATTCAAATTCGTGCCGGTATTCGCGGCAGACGGCATAGGCATCTTTTTTCATGGTTTCCGGAATAGCTGCCACCGGAAAAACCACCTGGTCTTTCTCTTTTCCTGAAAGAGAACCGGCAAGAATCAGGGATAACCCGATTGCCACGAAATACTTACGGCTCATCATTGGCTTATTTTTTTGAGAACGATTTGTTCCGATTCTTTGGCAACGATCATGTTGTAAAACTCCTGCAGTATGGGGTATTCGGTTGGCACGAAGATCGTTTTATTCAGGCTCAGACGTAACGAGCACATGATGTTATTGTCGGACTGTTCGATTCTGTAAATGAATGAACCGGCTTTGTCCTGGAGTGAAAACGCCGCGCTTTTTGGAAGTTCTTCAACGGCATAGCCTTCCGGAATAACCAGGTTCATCTGGTAAGTTTCATTGATGGTTTCGCCGAAGTCGACCGGGAACTTACGGGTTGGGGCGGTGAAGGGATTTTTTGTGATGCGGTTGACCAGTACCGGACTGATGTAAAGCATTTCGGCATCAGCGTCTGATTCATCCGCAAGGTTGACGGTGTATGTTTTTTGAACCGGGAGGTGCAAACTGTCCAGGTTCGAAAATGAATAGTCGATGAACTGAATTTCAGTTGATTTGTCCCTCATTTTCTCGAAGTACTCTTTGGGGCTGCCTGATGATCGGATAGTTTCGCGGAAATCGAATGCATTTAAGCCGGTTTCGTTGGAAAGAATGCGACCGCCCATCTTGCCGTCTTTGAATGCGATGTTAACCATTGTGGTACTTCGAGGTTTGGGATTGGTCAGCTCAACTTCGTCGGGGCTGTCTTTTTTCACCAGTCGTCCTAATCCGTTAAGGCATCGGAAAGG
>JAEUSS010000471.1 GCA_016788685.1 Prolixibacteraceae bacterium
CCCGCTGATTAAGAGTCAGCTGCTCTACCAACTGAGCTACAAACCGAATCGGCGACAAAAGTAACAGATTGTTTGGCATTTTCAAAGCAAACCGTTGATTAAATCAGTATTTAATTTACAACTTTCTATCCCGGACAGTGCACGATTGCCGCAACAACCTTGCAAGCAAAAAACAAGCTCCGCAAAGCAGTATTTAATAAATGTCCGGCATTCCTATAGTGCTCTTGATTTCCAGTCGCTGAAATAATATCTTTGCTTGCAAACACAAACTCCGACATGCAAATCATGAATTACATCCCTGAAGAATTCACCAAATTTATCCTGGTGCTAATCTTCTCGCTTTTAATTGGACTGGAACAAAGACGGCATCATCTTAACGAAAATGAAGATCTTCTTTTCGGGACCGACCGCACCTTCACATTCGTGGGGCTGCTGGCCTATGTCCTGTTCATTGCCGATCCGGTAAACTACATTCCGTTTTTGATCGGCTTTGTTCTGATCGGGCTTTTGCTGGGCATTCAGTATTACCATAAAATCGGACAAAACGGAAAATATGGCCTGACCAGCACCATACTGGCACTGCTCACCTACTGTATTCCCATTATGGTTTTCACCCAACCGGTATGGCTGGTACTGTCTTTCATTGTAGCACTTTTGCTTATTACAGAGCTCAAAAGCCATTTCATCACATTGTCGAAGAAAGCTTCCGAAGAAGAGTTTATAACTCTGGCCAAGTTTATTGCCTTTGCCGGCATCATTCTGCCACTTCTTCCCGAAGAAAACATCTCAGCCCAGATTCCGGTTTCGCCATATCATCTGTGGCTGGCTATTGTAGTTGTTTCAGGCATCTCCTATTGCAGCTATTTACTGAAAAAATTTGTTTTCCCGGATTCCGGAACATTTCTGACCGGACTATTGGGCGGAATATACAGCAGTACGGCCACCACCATCATCCTGGCCCGAAAAGAGAAACAGGAACAAACAGGCTGCGAAACCGTTTCGGCAATTATGATCGCCAACGGAATGATGTACCTGCGCATTCTATTCCTGGCGTTTCTTTTTAACCGGCCGGTAGCCATAAGCCTTGCCATTCCTTTTATTTTAATGTTCCTGATAAGTTTTATACTCTCGAAACTTGCCGTCCTAAACAAACAAAAAATACCCCATCAGGAAGACCAGCACAAAGCTACAGCTTCAACCAAAAACCCGCTCGAGTTCAGAACGGCAGCCATCTTCGGCGTTCTGTTCGTTGTTTTCGCGCTGATAACCGATTTTGTCCTGAAAAATTACGGCAGCTCCGGAGTTACCGGATTGGCCTATGTTGTTGGTGTTACTGATATCGATCCTTTTCTTTTAAACCTCCTTCAGCAAGACGGAGGAATTGAACGGATGACCATTGTCCTGGCCATACTGAACGCAACAAACAGCAACAATCTCATGAAAATGACGTACGCCATCTCACTGAGCAGCAAGAATATCCGGAAGAGTTTAATATTCAACTTCCTGGTACTGATTGCCAGTGGATTAATCATCTCATTGTTCTTTTACATACTCTGATCACTGGTCATAAAAACAAAGCCATCATGAAAAAAACTAAACATCAAATACTTGCGCTCTGTTTATTGATCTCCGGGATATTCATGTCGGGCTGCCGGAAAGATGACCCCATCCCGGAAATTATACCGGAGGCAACAGAGGTCAACAAATTTGTCTGGAACGGACTACACGACTATTATTTGTGGAACAGTCAGGTTCCGAATTTAGCCGCAAATAAATTCAACGACAAAGACAGTTTAAACTCCTTCCTGAATAAATATTCCGACCCACAGAAACTATTTACCAGCCTGCTCTATAAATACGATGAAGTTGACCGCTGGTCTTTTCTGGTTGATGACTCGAAAATTATTGATGACTGGATAAGCGGCATCTCAAAAACAATGGGATACGACTTTATGCTCGGAAGGATTGGTGATTCCAATGAACTCTTCGGGTTTGTACGCTATGTGTATAAAGATTCTCCGGCGGAAAAAGCCGGACTAAAAAGAGGTGACATCTTCCTGACAATCAACAACCAGCAGCTTACCGTTTCGAACTACCAAACATTAATGTTCGCAACCGAAACTTATACGATCGGCTTTGCCGCAATAACTGAAAGAATCATTTCGCCCATTGCCAAAACAATGACCATGACAGCCATTGAAATGCAGGAAAATCCCATCAACAAGGACACGATTTTCATGTACAACAATCAGCGAATCGGGTACCTCGTATACAACAGCTTCAACTCCGACTTCGACATTCAGCTAAACAATGTAATCAGGAATTTTAAAGATGCAAAAATCGATCAGATGATCCTGGACTTACGATACAACAGCGGCGGATCGGTTCAAAGCAGCATTTACCTTGCCAGCATGATCTACGGCACCGAAAAGACAAAAATATTTGCGAAGGCTCAATACAACAACTTATTACAATCCTATTTCATCAAAGAATTCGGAGCCGGAGCCCTGAATGATTATTTTACAAACAGTATCGGAAAAACGGATAAGACGCCGGAAACACCTATCAACTCTCTGAATCTACAAAAGATCTACATTATCGTTTCCGAGAACACGGCATCGGCCAGCGAACTGCTGATTAACGGATTGAAACCTTACATGAACGTCAAGGTGATAGGCATCAATACTGAAGGCAAATACACCGGTTCGATGACCATCAAGGATTGGGATGAAAATGGCAATGTCAACCCCAGACATCGGTATGCGATGCAACCCATCGTTGTAAAATATGCCAATTCTGCAGGAGAATCTGATTACGTCAACGGACTGGCTCCGGATATACTTGCAGAAGAAGACATTGCAAACCTATTGCCTTTTGGTAATCCGAATGAAAAATTGTTAAGCATGGCTCTGGCTGATATTTCCGGCATTCAGGTAACCGCGCAAGCCTTAAAATCAGCTCAGCTCGGCCTGAGAAAAGTTGCCGGCAGCCGCGACTTCAAGCCATTTGCCAACGAAATGTATATCAAGCCTGCCCGCATGAACATACGGAAATAAAACCGGGACAATCAGGCATCAGTGACGGACTATCTTCCGGAAGAAGTAATTTGCTGCAATTGACATTCCGAAGAAGAAGGTAAAAACGGCAATTGCCAGTAACAGCTCAATAGCCAGGACATTCCAACCGGACGAGGTTGATTTGAAGTTAAAAGATAATTCGTGCTGAGCGATCAATAGAAAACTAAAAGCAATTTCGGCAACAATCATTCCGGCAATACCGCCCAATAAACGAATCCATCTGGCAGGAAAGCAAATGCCTTTTTCAGGAACCGAACGACCTGAAACCAGTCCGGCAGCAACCAACAGCGGAAGATAGCACAGAAAAAACACATTTGTCCGGGCAATCCAAATGGCCAGGCCCATTGAAATTATTCCTGTAAAAACATATCCGGCTGGCTTCGAAAAACAACTAAGCGCCCGCCGCATCAGGAAAGCTGACTAAACCATTTCTGAAAATAAGCTCCGGCAAGAGGGATTTCATTTTCCATCCCCTTTATCGTCCCCACAAAACTATAAATCCAGAAGATGAACAAAAAACCCCATGCAACCACATAATATTCAGGAACAAACCTAAAAACAAAGAAACACAGGTACAACCCAAGCAACTGACGCAGGTAAAAACTCGTCAGCGAATCTTTACGGATCTTATTCAGAACCAAGGCAATTAACCACCCGACAGGTGTTAAATGAGCTAACATTGATTTCATTTTCGGATTCATCAAAATAAGAATTTATCGTTTTTACAAAAAGAAGATGGCAACACCACCGACCGTAATTACAGCTCCAATAATTTCCTTCCAGTTCACCTTTTCGTGAAAGAAAAAAATTGCAGGAGGGATGATCAGCACAGGAACGATGGACATAATTGTTGCAGCTATACCGGCCTGCGTATGTTGGATAGCCAGCAACGAAAAGGAAACTCCCAGAAACGGGCCAAAAACCGAGCCCAGAGCAACTCGCTTCATGGCCGATTTATGATGCAGGGCTTTCCAGATTTTTCCGTATCGTTTGGTTAACAGAATGAGAACAGCAAACCCCGCCATTCCGGTAATTACCCGAATATGAGACGCCGCAAACGCGTCGTATTCGCCCATTCCTTTTTTGCTGAGAACCAAACCGACCCCCTGCCCCACTGCGCCCCCAAAGGCAAGCAGAATTCCGGCAATGCTGTAATTCGTTGTAATCTTCCGCTTTTGATTCGGCCCCTCATCCTTTTTTTCGCGCTTCAGAATCACGATTGAAATGCCGGTAAGGGTAACTATCATTCCCAGCCAGTTCATCAGGCTGAGAACCTCGTCAAGCATAAGCCAGCTGACAAACGCAGTGATGGGAGGCGTTAACGCCATGATCAGCATTGCAATCCGGGCACCAACGACAACAAACGCCTGAAAAAGGAGCAAATCGCCAATTACAAAGCCCACCAAACCCGAGAGCGCCAACCAGGCCCAACGCTCAGTTCCGGCATCAAGCGGCAACATCATGCCACGCCGGAAGTAGTTAACTGCACCATAAATAAAGAACGCAAAAACAAGCCGGATGAGATTAACCTGAAGTGAACCGATCTTTTTACCAGCCGACTCAAAAGACATGCTGGTTACCGTCCAGAAAACAGCAGTCAGCAAAGCTGCAATCTCGCCAATGTATTGCCCCATGTAAGTTTTTCAGTAAAATGAGATGCGAAGATAACGAAAGAAATACTTTGATGATGACGCCGTAAAAACAATCCCTGGAGTACCTTTCCCCGGATCTTATTCCATGTCACTCAGTTGCAGGTCAAGCGCTTTTACCGAGATCTGAATCTCGCGAATAGAAATCGCCAGGGAAAGA
>JAEUSS010000497.1 GCA_016788685.1 Prolixibacteraceae bacterium
ACCGTTTGTGTCTTGCGTTTCCGGTTCAATAGCATTGTAAACGGTGGTAATTTTTGATGGCGAAATGTTGTATTCAGCTATCAGTCTGTTTTTTATTCGGTTGCTCACAGTTATAACTTGGTCAGCGGCATCCATCCCTTGTTTTTCGATGGTGTAAATAGCCGGATTGACCGAACCTCCGCTCCGATCAAAGTCAGTGGAATGAATGTGTACGATAAGTGGCTTGCCAGATATATGTTTCGCAGCAACAGCAGCCGGAAAAGTTAGCCAGTCGTGTGCATGGATCAGGTTAAAGTCGTTGTGGCTTGCGATTGTTCGGGCTACAATCGCATAATTACTAATTTCATCAAACAAGTCAGGGCCGTATTTCCCGGAAAAATGAATTGTTTTGTGTTCGGAATTAATTCCGGAAATACTGCCTTGTTCTCCGGTAATCTGATGCCTTTGACAGTATATTTCAGGAGTAAGGTAGGGAGTGAGTTTAGAAGTAACCTTGAGAAAATTCACATCTCCGCTTTTGCATGAAGAAAACGACTCGGCGTTCAGAGCAATGTTCTCAGCACTAATTATCTGAGTGTTTGCTGAGTCTTCATCTCCAAATGCTTTCGGTACAACAAAAGTGACATGCACATCTCCGCACGTTTGTAAACCTCTTACAATGCCATGACAAGCTGTGCCTAGTCCTCCTGAAATATTTGGAGGAAACTCCCAACCGAACATGAGTATGTTCATTTTTTACATTTTAGAAAACGAGCGTTTATATGACTTTCTTCTGTCATTGCCGGATATCTCAGATTTCTGATTCAAAAAGAAGGGTTGATTGGCAACTGAAATGACATCTTTGATTTTTTAGTTCAGAATACGTCGGTCATCTGCCAGTCTACAACAAAAGTGCATTCCTTTCTATTTAACTTTAATTCCGAACTTTTAAGTGAGTCTCTGCTATAATCGTTATTGAGGATACTTAACCGATCTTTTAAGAATGATTTCCTTTCGTTGTTCGAAGATTGTTCAGCGCCGCCAGCTTCACTAAAGAACCATAAGTCGTGTTTAGGAGATGCAATCCTGGATTGTTTCCTAATGTTTAGAATCCGCTTCCTTGCTTTCATGATTTTTCAGCTTTTGCACAACTATTTATACCCGTGAGGTTTTAAAAAGTTACTCTTTTTTAGTTATATTTTCCTAATCTGATTCCTGTATCTTGTTAATAATTAATATGTTAACGGTTGTTTTATTGAGTAGTTTATTTGCTCGTTTTTCTGTTGTGCTTATGTTTTTCAACTCTAAAAGGTTGTGATTTATAACTTGTAACGCGAAATTTTCAGATAAAGTATGTTCGGTTTTGTCTATGGACGCATCACAATTATTGATTGTCCGGTTGTTGTTCCTGACTGCATGTTTTGTAACTTTGGAACTGAAAAAATATAAAACTAAAGTCATGTTTAAACCTTTGAATCTTGATAATACCAATAGCGATACTCCAAATAATTCAGGAGAAACTGAAAAAGTTAAATGTCTGATTATCGGCTCCGGACCTGCCGGTTATACTGCGGCTATTTATGCGGCACGCGCGAATTTAAGCCCGGTAATGTACGAAGGTCTTCAGCCTGGCGGACAGCTGACTACAACTACCGAAGTTGAGAATTTCCCGGGATACCCGCAAGGAATTACCGGACCGGTAATGATGGAAGACCTGAAAGCTCAGGCTGTTCGTTTCGGAACGGATGTGCGTTGGGGATTAGCTACCAAAGTCGATTTTTCCGGACCGGTTCATAAAGTATGGATTGATGATAAGAAGATCATCGAATCGGAGGTTGTTATTTTGGCGACAGGTGCCACAGCCAAATACCTCGGCATTGAAGACGAGCAGAAATATGCCGGTAGCGGGGTTTCGGCCTGCGCAACCTGCGACGGATTCTTTTACAGAGGGAAGGATGTTGCTGTTGTCGGAGGTGGCGATACCGCTGCGGAAGAAGCCATTTACCTGGCTGGTTTGGTTAATAAAGTATACCTGATTGTCCGCCGGAACGAGCTTCGCGCCTCGAAAGTGATGCAGGAGAGAGTTTTCAGAACCAAAAATATTGAAGTGCTGTGGGAACATCAGACCAAAGCACTGATTGGCGATGGGGTAGTGGAAGGTGCCATTTTCTGGAAAAAGAAAGGAACACCGGAAGAAGAGGAGGTGACAGTTAAAATTGATGGTTTCTTCCTTGCTATCGGACACAAACCAAATTCTGATTTTGTGAAAGAGTTCCTTGAAACCGATGAAGTCGGATATATTAAAACCGTTCCAGGCAGTTCGAAAACCAACATCCCCGGAGTATTTGCCTGTGGCGATGTTCAGGACTCCATATACCGTCAGGCGGTTACTGCTGCTGGCTCCGGATGTATGGCGGCTATGGATGCGGAACGTTATCTTTCAGAAAAACACGGTTAAGCCATAACCCGAATTTTATTAAATCCCGGAAAGCAATATTCTTCCCGGGATTTTTATTTATTTTTGATTGATTTAATAACTATTTCAGACTATGAAGCGAATAATACAAACAGCCGGAGCCCCGGCAGCAATCGGCCCGTACAGTCAGGCTGTTGAAGTGAACGGAACGCTGTACATTTCCGGACAGATTCCGCTTGATCCGCAAACCATGAAAATAGTGGACGGTGGAATTCAGGAGCAAACCGAGCAGGTTATGAAAAATATCGGGGCGATTCTCAATGAAGCCGGCTACAGCTACAGCAATGTTGTGAAATCGACGTGCTTATTGAGCGATATGGCCAATTTTAAGAGCATGAACGAGGTCTACGGCAAATACTATCCTGAAAATGCACCTGCGAGAGCTGCATTTGCCGTGAAAGAGCTTCCTATGGGAGTTTTAATTGAAATAGAAACGATAGCAGCAAAATAACCTGACTTTTGCA
>JAEUSS010000237.1 GCA_016788685.1 Prolixibacteraceae bacterium
AGTTCTTAGCGTTTAAAGAAGAGTTTAAGAGTCACCTGAAATGGATGAGGACACTGCCGATGTTTCTGGATTTCGGACAAATCCGCGTTGTTCATGCCTGTTGGGACAGCGAGAACATTCAACTGCTTCAGGAGAAGATTACCGGGCCGAAGCTGAGCAAAACGATTCTGAGGGAGATTGCTTTGAATGGGACCGACTTTTCGGAAAAGTTCTGGGAAACCTGTAAGGGAATTGATTTTCAGTTACCCAAAGATTTGCTGGTCTTTGACGATGAAGGACGTCCGCATCGTTCATTTCGGATGAAATGGTGGGAAAGTCCTGAAGGTAAAACTTTCAGGGATGTTTCACTCGAAAGCCGGTTCGATCTTCCGGCTTATACGATACCGAAAGAAATTATTCAGAAGCGGAAGCCTTATCCTGCAAATGATCCGGTTGTTTTCTTCGGACATTACTGCTTAAAGCAGTGTTGCGGTATCTTGAGCAAGAACCTTTGCTGTGTCGATTCGTGCGTTACCAGAACAGGTAAATTGTTGGCATACAGGTGGAATAGCGGAGAGGTACTGGATGCGAAGAACTTTGTGTCTTCTGATGCGTAAGTTCAATCGGCTCATATTCAGCCTGTTGGTTTTGTTTTATTTTGCCTGATAAAAAAGGTGATTTTTTTATTTTGGCCTATTGCAGGGAAAGAAAGAAAGGCTATATTTGCAAAGCCTTTTGAGAGACGGATTTCAGGAGGTTTGTTCTTTAAAAGTATTGTAGATTTTGAAAAAAAACAGATTTGATTTTTAATGAGTCAAATCGAAAAAAAAACTCTGGTGCGGTAGTTCAGTCGGTTAGAATATCGGCCTGTCACGCCGAGGGTCGCGGGTTCGAGTCCCGTCCGCACCGCCCTCATAAAATTTACGATACTGATTATTGGTGCGGTAGTTCAGTCGGTTAGAATATCGGCCTGTCACGCCGAGGGTCGCGGGTTCGAGTCCCGTCCGCACCGCAAAAAAGCTGTAAGAAATTGCAGCTTTTTTTGTTTTCAGAAACTTCAGGAAAAAGGATATGAAAAAAGCCGAAACTACTCAACGCTAGTTTCGGCTTTTTGATTTTTAACCTTTATAACTTATTCTGTTTTGCTTTCTTCTTTTTCGGCTAAAAGCACATTGTTTACCGATCCGTGAAGCAGTAGCAGCCTTTTAGCTTTCACTTCATCGTAACCCAATTCTGACATGATCATCCGTGTGCCACGATTGATTAATTTCAGGTTGGTAAGCTGCATGTTTACCATCTTATTGCCTTTAACCCGTCCGAGTTTAATCATCAGCGAAGTGGTGATCATGTTCAGGATTAACTTTTGTGAGGTTCCAGATTTCATCCGGGTACTTCCGGTCAGGAATTCCGGACCAACGATAGCTTCAATCGGGATGTCGACACTTTGCGCCAGAACACTGCCGCTGTTGTTTACGATGCAGCCGGTGAGGAGTCCTTCGGTCCGGGCCTTTCTGACAGCTCCGATTACGTATGGAGTTCTGCCTGATGCAGCTATCCCGACAATGGTGTCCAGTTGATTCACCTGAAATTTTTCCAGATCTTTCCAGCCCTGTTCTTCATCGTCCTCTGCCATTTCAACGGCTTTACGGATAGCCCGGTCGCCGCCGGCGATCAATCCGATGACCAAGTCGTGCCCAACGCCGAATGTCGGCGGGATTTCCGAGGCATCCAGAATACCCAGACGGCCACTGGTACCCGCTCCCAGGTAAAATAGTCTTCCGCCTTTTTTCATACGCTGGTAAATCTGTTCTACCAGTTTTTCAATTTGGGGAATTGCCTCATGAACTGCGGGCAGTACCTTTTTATCTTCTTCGTGAATGCTTAATAAAAGCTCTTTTACCGATTTCTTTTCCAGATCATTGTATAATGAGTCGGCTTCGGTTGTACTTTCTGGTGCCATTCTGTTTTATCTTAATTTTTTATTTTATCCTTGAGTATAGTATTTTTCCAATCCGTCAATCGGTTCTTTGATGATGGTGGTTTGTTCGAATCCAAAATAATTGGCCGTATTGTTTAATATCTGGCTGAAATACCAGGCAACCGAACCAATAAACCCGATTGGATATTGGTTGTATGCTGGTAGTTTGGTTACATTTCTTTCGAAAAATTCCATGAAATTGTGCTGGACGAACTCCTGACAATAAGCCGAACCGGCGTGTTTTGAAAGGAAAGGAGTAAACTGTGCCAGAAACTGATTGGGTTTTTCGGTGCGGTAAACCCGGTTTAGGGCTTCTTCGCGGGTCGGGTTAAATTGTTTTGTAAAATCTTCCCGCAGATATGCAGGCATAACTTCCTTGAAATAGTCTCCCAGGAGTTTTCTCCCCATTACGGCACCGCTGCCTTCGTCACCCAGAATAAAGCCGAGCGGCGAAATTCCTCCTGCAATTTTCTCTCCGTCATACAGGCAAACGTTTGATCCGGTACCCAAAATGCAGGCAATTCCGGCTTTATTGCCAAATAGTGCCCGTGCGGCTCCAAGTACATCGCTGTGCGTTTCAACGGTTGCGTTGCTGTATATTCGGTTTAAAGCTCTCCGGATGATGTCTCCCTTTTCGGCGTTGACGATTCCGGCACCATAGAAATAGATTTCCTGAACTTCGTTGCCCGTTTCGGGTAAAAGGAATTTGATTACTTCCTGAAAAACGTCTTCTTCGGTCCTGAAGAACGGGTTGAGGCCCGATGTTTTTATGTCTTTTATTTCTCCTGATGTTCCAATTAGCCTCCAGGCCGTTTTGGTCGATCCGCTATCTGCTATTAATTTCATTGGGGGTTATGTTTTTTGCAGAACTTTAATTTTATAATTTGATGGGGTAAAGATAAATAAATAGATTTGAAAATAAATGTATCATATAACATGTAT
>JAEUSS010000621.1 GCA_016788685.1 Prolixibacteraceae bacterium
AAGCATTGCCAATAGCATTCAGGCATTTACTCGTCAGGCTTTTATACCCGATCTTTTCGGCGGTGCTCAATGCATCTTTAAGATATCTGAGCGCCATTTGTTTATCAGTTTTTGAATAGCTTAAGCCAATCAGATACAAACTTTCAGATTTCCCCCTCTGGTAATTGATGCTGTCGGATAATTCACCGCCTTGAATCGCATAGCTTCTGGCTTTGTCGGCATCCTTCGGGTTAATTTCTAAGGCCATCTGGTTCAGCAATTGCACTTTTACGGAGTCGTTGTTTCCGTGAAGCATTAAAGCTCGCTTCAGACTATCGGTTTTGGTGTTTTGGGCGTTTGTATGATTTGTATCTGCAATCAAGATGCAAATCAGGAGGAAAAGCAATTTATTTATCACAATACAAGTTTTGCAGGTAAAATTAGTCGTTGAATCAGGTTTTAGTACCGACCAAAAATATATAAAATCATTCCGATATGCTTGCCGCTTATCGAATTTTCCTGCAAAACTCAACCGATTAATCAGGATTTTGCATAATCGGTATTTCATTGTCTTGCGGGATGTTGGTAATTCCGTGAAAACAAATCTGCAGCAAAGGTCATCAGGCAACGGGCGGTCTTTCTTTTTGTGTTACATTTGAACGCCCGGAAACCGAACTCCGGAAAGCAACTTGAATTTTTAAACCTGAAATCCGGAACTCCGATGATTTATACTCAAATAAGCTTTAAGCTAGACCCCGATACGGCCGAAAACCGTGAAATACTGGTTGCCATGCTGGCCGAACTTCCCTTTGAAAGTTTTGATGAAACCGACGGCCAAATAATGGGTTACATTCCGGGCGATTCGGCTAATCTGAATGAAATTAGCGGGATTACCGCGCATTTGCCGTTTCGTATTTCGCTTTCGGACGAGGTTATTCCGGATCAGAACTGGAACGAAGTGTGGGAGAAAAACTATTTCAAACCGTTGCTGATTGGCGGTCGCTGCCTGGTGCGGGCTCCCTTTCATGCCGAATATGAACCGGCCGAATTTGAACTGGTGATTGAGCCCAAAATGGCCTTCGGTACCGGAAACCACGAAACAACAATGCTGGTTGCCGAACAGATACTGGACATGGATTTAACCGGAAAAACCGTATTGGATATGGGTTGCGGCACCGGAATACTGGGCATGCTGGCTTCGATGAAAGGAGCTCAAAGTGTAACAGCCATCGATATCGACAGTTGGTCGTTCGAAAGTACAGTCGAAAATGCGCGCCTGAACAACATTTTCAACCTGGAAGCCAAACTGGGTGACGCAAGCCTTTTGGGCGACCAGGCTTATGAGATCATTTTTGCAAACATTCACAAAAATGTAATCATCAACGATCTGCCGTTGTATGAAAATGTTCTGAAATCAGGAGGAAAACTCTATCTGAGTGGGTTTTACGTACATGACATGGCCGATGTAAAAGCAAAAGCCGAGTCGCTTGGTCTATTGGAAACTGGATACAAAGAGAAAAACAACTGGGTGGTTTACTCCTTTGAAAAACCTTGAAAGACAGAATCTGTCAATAAACACCGACTTGGAAAAATGACGGCAGAGCTTGTCAATGCCGGAAATCGGAACTCATGAATGGATAAAATAGTTAACTACCTGACCGATAATTTTGGGCGACCGTTTGTAAACGGAACCGATCCGGACATCACGAAACGGATCAACAGCCTGGACCGTGATCAGCGGAGCGAATTGCGTTACCGGCTGTTCAACGAAGCCCGCAAACTCGAAATCGCGAACGACGGACAACAAGCCCTTTTCTGGCTTCAGAATTGTTTTGAGCTGATTGATGAATATATGTTCCGGATGCACCGGGTTTTATTCAGTCCGGGCATGGATATTCTGGAGTCTATTTCTGATTTGCTGAAACAAACCCGCAGCACACTTGATATCTGCATTTTTACGATTACCGACCAGCGACTGGCCGAAAGCATAATCGACTGTCATCGGCGCGGAATCCATGTCAGGGTGATTACTGACGACAATAAAATGTACGACCAGGGCTCGGTTATCAGGGACCTGAAGCAAGCCGGAATCCCGGTTAAGATTGATCAGTCGCGCTACCACATGCACCACAAGTTCGGGATTATCGATTCGCGTATTGTTTTCACCGGAAGTTTTAACTGGACTTATACGGCATCGAACCACAACCAGGAAAATTTGCTGATCACTACCAATTTTGACATCACCAGGCAATACTCCGGTGAATTTGAATCGCTGTGGAAGCAGATGTTTAAATTATAAGCAGCTCTCCGGAAATTGAGAAGCAAAATATGAAGCATAAAAAAACCGCCATGCAGCGGTTTTTTTTATTTCTGTAATCAAACGTCCGGAAATATTACTTCACTTGCAATTCTCCGTTTTCGGCAGCTTTAACCAGGTCGGCATTGGCAATAACCACCACTTCAACACGGCGGTTTAATGCGCGGTTTGCAGCTGAATTGTTTTCAACCAAAGGTTGTGTTTCACCAAAACCGGTAACCGTAAATCTGGAGGAAGACACATTTTGGCTGGCGAGGAATTGAGATACACTGGCCGCACGTTTTTCGGATAAATTCTGATTAAGTTCGTCAGAACCGGTATCATCCGTATGGCCGATAATATGAATGTTCGTGTCCGGATATTTATTCAGTACCTCCGAGAATTTTTTAAGCTCTTCTTTGGATTTGGCGCTCAATGTACTCGAATTAACTGCGAATAAAAGTCCTGAATCAAAGGTTACTTTGATGCCTTCGCCAACACGTTCAACCTTGGCAGCTTCCATTTCGGCTTCCAGTTCTTTTGCCTGCTTGTCCATATATTTACCAATAGCGGCACCACTGGCACCACCAACAGCAGCTCCAATTACCGCCCCGGCAGCAGTGTTTCCGGCCATTTTACCAATACCTGCACCCAGCAACGCCCCGGCGCCAACTCCAATGGCAGCACCTTTCCCGGTTTTTGTCCAGGTTTTACATCCTACGAGTAAACTGACGACAAGCACCAGCGATAAAACTCTGATCATTCTTACTTTTAACATTGAATTAGTTTTCATTTTGATTGATATTTAATTTAACAATAGAACATTAAATTAGAAAAATGGTTTACAAAAATAGAATTTAGTCCCTGAAAATATTGCAATAAAATTGGGAAGCCTCTGTTTGGCGTTATTCCATGCGCCTTTTATATTCATTATATTCCCTACCCGATCGTTCTCACGTTTTTCTGATTTGACAGCAATTGTTCTATTTTGTTTAAGCTTTCTGAGATTATTATCTGTACGAATTTAAAATAACTTCCGAACTAATCAGAGCGATCCGGCTTTATTAGGCTTCAAATTTATTTATCATTTCATACCAACACAGGAACGGGTATTTTTGACATGAAAAATCAAAGCGTATATTTGTCTGCTCAACGGCAATCGATTGCTGAAATCTTAACACTTTAAAATCATATCATGATCCTTGATAAACTTGAGAATGCTGATCAGTACGCAGGAATCAGTGAAAACCTGAAAAAAGGTTTTGAATTTTTAAAAAACACAAACTTGTCAGTCCTTGAAACCGGGCGCCATGAAATTGACGGCGATAACGCCTTCGCCCTCGTAAGTGAATATGAAAGCAAGGTGCAGGAGGACTGTCGGCCGGAAGCACATCAGAAGTATGCCGACATTCAGTATATCATTTCAGGAAAAGAAGCCATTGGTTTTGCCACACTGAACGGACAAACGGTAACTTCAGAATACAATCCGGACAAAGACATTGTTTTCTTTTCAGGAGAAACATCGCCGCTGATTCTTGACGCAGGCATGTTCGCGGTTTTTTATCCTCAGGATGTTCACCGTCCGTGCATGCAGATTGACGGTCCGGTGAAAGTAAAAAAAGTAGTGGTAAAAGTTCGTGTATAGGCTTTTGTTCCCGGTCATTTTATGAATGGCTGTTTACGGCTGAACGTCCGTCAAATGACCGCAATAAAATGCCTTTTGATTGATTCGGGATAAACTTAATATCATTGACTTATTCCGGATTCATTTAAAGCGGTTTGTTCCAAAAGCTAAACAACTAAAATTCAAGCATGAAATATTCTGTATTTATCCTGACAGTTTTTCTGTCTCTTCTTTTTCATTCGCAAAGCAGTAATGCGCAGGAACGCTATAAAGATGAGGTGACTGACTCGGTGCAAGTGGAGACTTTTACCTACGCTTTTAAAGACGGGAAATCGCTTGAGTTGGATGTTTATTCCCCGGCATTCGACAATCAAACCCAAAGGCCTTTGATTTTTTATGTACATGGCGGCGGATTTTCCGGTGGAACCCGAAATACAGAAGGGATACAGGTATTTTGCAAGAAGCTGGCTATGCACGGATACGTAGTTTCATCAATTTCGTACCGTTTGACCCGACAGGGAACAGCAACCGCTTTCGGATGTGATTGCCCGGCAGTTGACAAGCTGAATACGTTTAATGAAGCCGTTGAAGACCTTCAGGATGCCACGTTTTTCATGATCAAAAACCGTGAGAAGATGGGGATTGACCCGCAGAAAATCATTCTTTCGGGTAGCAGTGCAGGCGCAGAAACGGTGCTGAATGCTGCCTATCAGCCTCCGTATTGTTACGGACTTGACAGCGGACCGGTTTCTTATGCCGGAGTCATTTCGATGGCAGGGGCTATTCCCGATACTTCCCGGATTTTTAAAGAGTCGGCAGTTCCCTCATTGCTTTTTCACGGAACCTGCGACAATTTAGTGCCTTACGCTTCCGCCTCGCACCATTATTGCAAAGAATCTCAACCCGGATACCTTATTTTGCACGGCTCATATACCATTGCCGAAAAGCTCAGAAAATTGGGAACTCCGTATTGGCTCTATACATACTGTGATGCTGCCCATGAGATTGCAGGAACGCCGATGACAGTCAATCTGGACGAAATCATTGATTTTTGTTATTCATATGTAGTGAAAAAGGGTGACGAGCAAAGAAGCACCGTCAGAAAAAACGAAAACAAATCATGCCAATATCAAACATTTAACTTTTGTACCCAATGAAACGTAACCTGCTCTTCTTATTGTTGTTCATTAGCAATTTAGTCATGGCACAAAACCTTCGCGTTATAAGTTACAACATTCGCTACAATAATCCGGGTGACGGCGTGAATGCCTGGCCCAACCGGAGCAGTCAGGTGAGCGCGTTGCTCGACTTTTACCAGCCTGATATTTTTGGTTTGCAGGAGGCTTTGATAGGTCAGATTCAGGATGTCCACACCCGGCTTCCGCACATGAAATGGGTAGGCGTTGGCCGCGACGATGGCCGGGACGCGGGCGAATTCTCCCCCGTTTTTTACAACTCCGAAAAATTTACCGCATTAAAACACGGAACCTTCTGGTTGTCTGAAACTCCTGACAAGCCAGGTTTGGGCTGGGATGCGGCCTGCAACCGCGTTTGTACCTGGATCATCCTGAAAGAAAATGGAAGCAATAAGAAATTCATGGTTCTGAATACCCATTTCGATCACATGGGTAATAAAGCCAAAAGTGAATCAGCCAAACTCATCTTAAGTAAGATTGAAGAACTTAATCCGAAAAATCTGCCCCTGATTTTGACCGGAGACTTTAACCTGACGCCGGAAGAAGAGCCCATTTCGGTGATAACAACCAAACTCAGGGATTCCAGGTTGGTCAGCATAAAGGCACCCTACGGACCGGAAGGAACTTTCAATGCGTTTAAGCTTGATGCTCCGATGAAAGCCCGGATCGATTATGTTTTTGTGAACAATCCGGTTGAAGTTCTGCAATATGCGGTACTGACAGATTCGAAAGACCAGCGCTATCCATCCGATCATCAGCCGGTGTTGGTTGATCTTCTGCTCAAATCCCCGAAAAAGTAAGCGGTTTTAACTGAACAAATAAGCCTCTGATTTGCTTTCAATGTCATGAAAGT
>JAEUSS010000003.1 GCA_016788685.1 Prolixibacteraceae bacterium
TTTTCGGCAATCAAACCACGGATGTAAGCCAGCATTTCCTGAGCCTGTGCGGTTGAAGCAGTAACTCCGGTACCGATTGCCCAGATGGGTTCGTAGGCAATAGCCAGTTTCGAAAAATCTTCGGCGCTCAGGTTGAAAATCGTTTCTTCGAGCTGAGTTTTAACGAAAGCGTTTTGCTCGTTAGCTTCGCGAATGGCCAGGGCTTCGCCGCAGCAATAAATCGGAGTCAGGCCGTTAGCCAGGGCCAGTGCCACCTTTTTGTTCAGGATTTCGCTGGTTTCGCCATAATATTCGCGACGTTCTGAGTGGCCTAAAATGACGTGAGTAGCGCCGGTTGACTGAACCATGGCAGCCGAAACTTCGCCGGTAAAAGCGCCTTTGGCTTCGGCAGCGCAGTTCTGAGCAGCAACATCAATACGATTGGTATCCACCGCAGCAACAACGCTGGTGATGTGTGTAAACGGAGTTCCGAGAACAACCACTACATCTTTAGCATCGGCTTTAGCAACCAGTTCGTTTACTGCTTTAGCCAACTCAACACCTTCCTGAATGGTTGTGTTGCATTTCCAGTTTCCGGCAACAATCTTTTTTCTCATTATCAATGGGTTTTAAATGTTTTTTTTGAAAATTCTCCCAAAAGTATGAAAAGGCATCCGAACATCCTAACCGGCCCGAATTGCTTTTGCTTTTATTAACTTAAGTTTAAAGCGGAAAAAGGAAGTCAGGAGACGGAAAGTGCCGCTCCCTGAGTAGCGGAGCGTTTCGAAGGGAATCCGTAACTCAAAACCTCTTCACCAACTCTTCGGTAATGCAATGAACAACCGGACACACTTCGCAGTTTTTGTGCGTCAGGTTCAGGATCTGGTACATGCGTTTGCGGTCGGTGTGCGGGTACTCGCGGCAGGCTTTGGGACGATCTTCGTAAACCATGCAGTAATTGTCGGGCATCAGGAAAGGGCAGGGGGTTTGCCTGAAAACGTAATCCTTGTCCTCGTCGATGTATAAATACTGCGCGATAAAATCAACCGGTTTCATCCGCATGCGTTTGGCCAGCCGTTCGATGTCTTTTTCGGTCACAACCGGGCTGATGGTCGAGCAGCAGTTGGCACAGGTCAGGCAATCGAACCGTTCAAACGCGTCGTAGTGCAGTTCGTGAACCACATCGTCGAGGTTTTTGGGCTTTTTGGCTTTCAGTCTTTTGAAAAGCGCCGTGAAATCCTGTCGCCGGTTATTGGTAAACTCCCGGAGTTTTTCAGGCCTGATATACGGGATTTGATCCATGTTTTTTACGTTTCCAGTTGATTTGAGATAAGAACAGTCCGGCAATCACAATAGCTATTCCGGCCATTTGATGAAAATTGAGCTGGTCGCCCAAAACCAGGTAGGCAAAAATGGCAACAAACACCGGAATAACATTGATGAAAACATTGGATTTATTGATTCCTAAGTTGCGTACGCTGTATGTAAAAAGCAGAAAAGCGAATGTCGACGCAAAGATGGCCAGCTTCACAATAGCCATAAACGATGTTTCGTTAAACGGAACCCGGATAAAATCGTTCATTTCGAAGGCGAGCCAGAACGGAAGAAAAAATACGGCGCCAATCAGGTTTTGATAAGTGATGATTGTGAAGGTATTGTAACGGTGCGAAATGCCTTTCAGTACACTGGCATAACCGATAGCCGCAAAAACAGCAAGAAACTCGAGTGCGATTCCCAGCGGAGATGCGGTAAAGTTGAAAGAAGAGTCGAACACAACCAGGCTTACACCCAAAAAAGTAATAATCATCCCGATAAGGCTTGTCCGGCTGAGCTTTTCCTTGTAAAAATACCAGGCTGCAACGGGCGCAAACAGCGGAATGGTTGCCACGATTACTGCTGCTACGGTTGACGAAACATACTTAAGTCCGTAGCTTTCGCCCATGAAATAAAGGAAAGGTTCGAAAAAAGCCATCAACAGGAAAAACCTGAGGTCTCCGCGCTGCATTTTCTGAAGTTTCCGGGAAAGAAACACGAAAACAAGCATCAACCCCGATGATATAAGCAGCCGGAAAAAGATCGTGGTCAGCGGGCCGTATGCTTCGTAAACTATTTTAATCCAAACAAACGAAAAGCTCCAGAAAATCATCGACAACAAAGCTGCCCCTATATACAGAACCGATTTATTTTTCATTGTTCCCCTACAAATAAGTCGGGCAAAAATAGATATAAATCCGGTGGTACAAAATTGTTTTTAACGAACCGGAAGAACAGCTTTGTCAGCCCGGTATTAAACCATGATTTTAACCCCGTTGCTGTATGGAGTAGCTGTATCCGGAATGTCAACTCCTTCTTCTGCCATTTTAAACCGTTCACAGTTTTTCCATCCTCTCACTCCTCTGTTGCAAAAGACATTTCGGATCAACGATGTAGAGATTTCTTCCAGAACCAGGCTCCCCTGATAAACCGGACAGTTTTTATTGTGTGCACATGAAGTCTTGTAATATTTCTTTTCAGTCATTTTTATATGTTTTTGTAATATACCGTCCTACTTTCTATTTGCCCCGATATATTGGTGTTGTTCTTCAGCAAACCGGAGTAATGATATCCGCTGTTGATAAACGTTTTGCTCATCCCCGGTGAATTCAATCGCGCGATGGTATATAAAGTTTTAAAATTCAGTAAACTCATCTGCTCCTCCATCTTCCGGAGCAGGAAAGAAGCGAGTTTTTGTCCCCTGTATTGGGGCAATACAGCAAAATCGGTCATTTCAGCATTCCGGTTTGAAACGTCCAGTTCAGCCGAAGAAAGTCCGGCCAGCTTTCCGTTATTCCAGATTCCGAAGTAGATCACTTTTCCTTCGTTCATTGTTTTTTTGAGGTACGAAGCATCCTGAATCGGAAACGGATAGGTTTTAAAAACCTGCCGGTAAACATTAGCCATTTCGTCTGAATGACACGGCTCTGCTGTTTTCAGCAAAAACCGGGCTGGCAAGGCTTCGTTATTTACACGAGGAGCTTCAAGAAGCCTGAGAAGCGCTGCCAGTGAAGCATCCTGAATCTGAGATCTTT
>JAEUSS010000039.1 GCA_016788685.1 Prolixibacteraceae bacterium
GAAGGTATTGTTTTGGCGGGCTGCTTCGGTCATTAACCCCACTTCTTTAGAGTTGAGGGCGAAGGCTTTTTCGCACAATACGGCTTTTTTGTGGTTCAGGCACAGCAGTGCATGCTCGCAGTGGTGCGAGTGCGGCGAGGCAATGTAAACCACGTCCACCTCGGGGTCGTTTACCATTTCTTCGTAACTGCCGTATGCCTTTTCGAAACCCAGTTCGGAGGCAAACGCCTGCGCGTTTCCGATTGATCGTGATGCAGCCGCGTAAAGCCTGGCGTTGGGCAGAAGTTTCAGGTCGTTGGCGAATTTGCGGGCTATCTTTCCGCAGCCCAGAATCGCCCAGTTGTATGTTTTGCTCATGTTGGTTGGGTTATTTTCCGTGCAAAATAAGCATCTTTTATCAATTTCCGAATAGTTTAACGGCCAGGTGGCGGAGATGCAGGAAACGAATCGGTGCAATGATTTGGTGTTTGACTGATAGTCAGAAATCAGGCAAGTTCGCATGTTTTCCGGCGACTGAGGTCAAAAATCAGGCAGCTTCCTTTGAATTCAGGCTATGGACGACGGAAACCGGAGATGTGCTCAGCCGGAATTCTGAATCGGGCAAAAAAATATCCTGACAACGGCAGGCATTAATCCTGACCGGTTTCCAATGCCGGTCAGCATTAATTGAGCAGGTTCGGTGAACTTCATTTCCGGAATGCTGTTTGTATGGGTACACATTTTATTGAGATGACAGAATTTAAAACAGAGCGGGAGAGATTGCCGCGTTGGATGAAATCTCCGCTACCCAAAGGAGAAAACTACTCGAAAGTAAAACGTCTGATTGCCGACCATCACCTGAATACGATTTGTACCAGCGGGAATTGCCCCAATAAAGGCGAATGCTGGAATGCCGGAACGGCCAGTTTTATGATCCTGGGCGACAAATGTACCCGGAATTGCCGGTTTTGTTTTGTGCAAAACGATGTTCCGGAGCCTGTCGACTGGATGGAACCGCTTCGGCTGGCCAAAACAATAAGAACCCTGCAACTGAAACATTGCGTGGTTACCTCGGTCACCCGCGACGACCTGGCCGACGGGGGCGCCGGGTTTTGGGCTGCTACCATCCGTAAAATCAAGGAACTGAATCCGGAGACGACCATCGAAACACTGATTCCCGACCTGAATGCCAATCGTGAGCAGATACAGGTAATCATTGATGCCGCTCCAGATGTGATTTCGCACAACATGGAAACCGTCAGGCGGCTGACCCCAAAAGTGCGCAGTACCGCGCGTTACGACCGCAGCCTGAAGGTCATTTCCATAGTTTCTGAAGCCGGGATTGTATCAAAATCAGGAATCATGGTTGGTTTGGGCGAAACCGAAGCTGAAGTTCTGGAGACCATGGACGATCTTCGCGCTGCCGGCTGCAAAGTGCTCACCATCGGGCAATACCTGCAGCCCGACTCGAACTTACTGCCGGTTCAGGAATACATTACCCCCGAAACATTTGAAATGTACCGCGCGGAAGGAATGAAACGCGGATTTTCGTACGTCGAAAGCAGTCCGCTGGTGCGCTCGTCTTACCACGCCGAAAGGCATGTTCACGGATAAATACTTTTAATCAGCCAATCATCAGCAACAAATAACCGGTTCCGGGCCGACCCAAACTGAGCAGGACCCCGAACCCGAAAATCTTTTTCATGAAACGTCAAAAACATACCGTACAGGAGGTAATAAATCTGACTCCTGAAACTTTTATTATCCGGCTCGATCGCATGAATTTTAAGTTCGAGCCCGGTCAATACGTTATCATCCGCATTCCCGACCAGAATAAAGGGCGGGAATATTCCATTTACAGCGGCGTGAACGACGATTACCTCGATTTTCTGGTGCGCGAAATTCCTGAAGGCGATTTCTCGCGTTACCTGCGCCACCTCAAACCGGGCTCCGAACTCGATGTGGAAGGCCCGAAAGGTTATTTTATTCTGGACGAGAAAACCAAACAAGGTCATCCGGCGATGCTGATTGCTACCGGAACCGGCATTTCGCCGTTTCATTCGTATGTTAAATCATACCCTGGCCTGAATTACCGTGTTTTGCACGGCGTGCATTTTGGCGATGAAGCCTATGGCCGCGAAACATTCAGCCCCGGGCGCTATTTGCTGTGCACTTCGCGGCGTGACGATGGCGACTATTTTGGGAGGCTGACCTATTACCTGAAAGAAAATCCAGTTGACAGCCAGATGATTTGCTACCTCTGCGGAAACTCTGACATGATTGATGAGGTTACCACCCTCCTGGAAAAGTACGGGCTGCCGCCGGAACATATCCGCACCGAGGTCTTCTTCTGAAAAACCACAGCGAAGCAATCTGTGGTTGTTGCCAGATTCTGGCATCACCTCTTTGCAAAAATTGTGCTTCCGGATGTCGCATTGAGTCGTTTTTACTCCAAACAGGTTTTCGTAACCTGTTTGGGTGGATGTCAGCCCGTCCTGCCAGTTTTTTTTTTGCGTCCTGCCGGGTTTTTTGCTGTCCTGCTAAAGATTTTGGCGTCCTGCCAGATTTTTTGGTGTCCTGCTAAAGATTTTGGCGTCCTGCCGGGGTTTTCAGGAGGTTTTGAGAATAGAATGGCAGTAAAACAGAAAGGATTCTATCCTTTTTTCAGGGACGGAATCCTTCGGCCCTTCCAATTATATACTTCTGACACAAGGGGCTTTGCCCCAATCCTCATTTTTTTCAGATCTTTAAACCTTAACAAATAATCGGTTACCCCCCAGATTTAAACCTTATTTACTTATTTGTTTCGTTTTGTCCTAAAGCCGGACGGGCTCTTTCTTTTCCATTCGATGAAAAAGAAGCAAAAATCTTGTCAAAACGAACCCTCAGCCGGGCGTTTTGACGGCCAACACACCTGCTTCGATCATTGTTTCCTGAAAATGAATGGAAAACCTGCGGATAGAATCAGCGCTACACCCGCTTGGTCTGTAATGAATGTACCATCAGCGTGTCATTGCGGCAAAAGCAATGTAAACTGTTTCCGGGCAGAATGCTCCGGTTGTTCTGCTTTAGCTGCGATACCCCGCTACTCTTGGGAATATTCTTTCCCGGGTCCGGAGGGCAGGTAATTTATAAGCCCCGGGTGTTCTCCGGATTTTGATCAGAAGAACAGACAAAATTTTTATTTTTGCAGATATACCTGTTGTGCATGGTCAAATCAGATTTAATTTTTGCGGATGACAAACGTATACATTAGCGAAGAGCTAAAGACCCGGTGTCCGGAGTTGAGGTTGGGGTGCATCGAAGCCGATGTGCAGGTTGCCGCCTCCACCCAAGGATTACTGGACGAAATTAACTCCCGGATCGGGCAACTCGGACAATCGCTGACGATTGAGGATATCAGCAAACTTCCGGCAATCGCGGCATCGCGGAAAGCTTACAAAGCGTGCGGAAAAGATCCGGCGCGCTACCGTCTTTCGGCCGAAGCCCTGTTGCGGCGTGTAGTTTCCGGGAAAGGACTTTACCAG
>JAEUSS010000042.1 GCA_016788685.1 Prolixibacteraceae bacterium
TGCAAAAACATTGAAATTGGATCGTAATGGTCAATTCTGGATTGGAACCCAACGAGGACTGTATCTTCTGGATCCGGATAGCGAGCAGTACATCTTGTATAAGAAATCCCGTTTTGATACGTTCGGGTTGCCAGATAACTCTGTTTGGACCATCGAAGAAGATCGCCAACGAAATTTATGGATCGGAACCTACGTCGGAGGTCTTTGCTATGTTGACTTTAGCGAACGTTCGGCATTTAAAAGTTATTCAGTCCGGGAGAACGGATTAAACCACAACGTAGTGAGCGGTTTTTGTGAGTCTCGCAGTGATATCTGGATCGCAACAGAAGGAGGTGGGTTAAACAAAATAAATAAGCAGACAGGTGAATTTTCTTCTTTGCAGCACGAGCAGAATAGAAATAGTTTGTCGTCAAACAATGTTAAATCATTGGTGTTGGACAATTATAACCGCTTGTGGATAGCCACGTTTCAGGGTGGGTTGGATTGTTATGATATGCGGAAGAATTCATTCCGGAATTATAGACATCAAAAGGAAAATCCGAATAGTTTGATTTCGGATAATTTAAAAAAGATTGTTGCCGAAGGTGATTCAGGGCTGTGGATTGTATATCAATATCGTGCGCTGCTTGTTTCCTTCTATTCTTTTAAAAAAGATAAGATAGAACATTATCGTTTCGGTGATGTTGGAGGGAATAATTACATCTTCGATATCTGTCGGGGGCAGGGCGATGATTTGTGGCTGGTAACTCACAACAGGCTGTTTCTGATGAATGTCAGGACGGGTAAGGTGAGCACTGTGTCGGATGGACAAAGCACATTGAATGGGCAAGCATTGAGTATCGGGCCTGATGGGCATGTTTGGATTGGCACGATTGGTAACGGTTTGATTCGTTATCAAAAGCAAAACGGTGAGTTCGTGGCACTCCGGTCAATTTTAGATTCCAATGTTTCAAGTATCTATAGTCTGTGCTGGGCGAACAACAATAAATTATGGTTGGGAACCGACAATGGCTTGTTCTCCTATGAACCCGATGAAAACAAATTTTCTCGTTTCGATAAGAAGGATGGTTTGCCTGGTTCTGTTTTTTATCCTTTATCGAGCATGAAAATGAGTTCTGGAGAACTTTATTTCGGCGGGACCAATGGATTCACAATTGTGCGGCGCGATAAAGTAAAGCGGAATGACTTTAAGCCTCAGGTGGTGATTACAGATTTTCTTATCGACAATGCTTCTGTTCAGCCTGATTCAGTAGATTCTCCTATTGACCGTGTAATTAGTTTTGTAGATAAGATAACACTGAAATATAATCAGGCAAATTTTGGCTTTCGTTTCAGTTCTGACAGCTATCTAATTCCTCAGAAAAGTAGGTTTAAATATCGTTTGTTGGGTTATGATGACCGCTGGGTAGAAACTAGTGCCTCGAACCGGACTGCCCTCTATGCTAAAGTTCCTCCCGGCGATTATTGGTTCGAAGTGTTGGCCGCCAATAATGATGGTATTTGGGGGGAAACTCCCACACGTATCCGTATCGAACGCCTGCCTGCTCCTTGGTTGAGTCCTGTTGCTTACCTGATCTATTTTATGCTGATAGCAGGTGTTGTAACATTGTTGCTGCGCTATTATTTCCAACAAAAAAAGCTGAAGATGCAACTTTTTCTTGAAGGAGTGGAGCTGTCAAAAAAGGAAGAGATTCATCAGGCGCAGTTAAGATTCTTCACAAATATCTCGCACGATTTTCGAACCCCTTTGTCTTTGATTATGGCAACCTTAAGTAAACTGAAGCAAGAGGGGGCAGATTCTCAATACCATCAGCTTTTAAATAGTAATGCACAACGGCTATTGAAGCTGGTTAATGAATTGATGGATTTTCGTACCGTTGAGAATGATAAAATGAAACTGCATTTAACCTGGGTTCAGATAAACAGCCTGGTGCAGGGAATTTCGTACGATTTTCAGGACTATGCGTTGCAGCGGAACATGGATTTTAAAGTGCTGTGCAGTGCCGATTTGTGTGAAGACATTCCGGCAGATAAAAATATTATAGAAAAGATTGTCATCAACCTGTTGTATAACGCATTCAAGTACACCCCTAAAGGACGAACAGTTAGCATAGAAACCTTGTCTCGATTGTCGGATTTTTCTTCTGAATATAAATATAGCTTTACCCTGGGTGAACAGGTTGATGGTCAGGAGTATTTTGCTGTTGTGATTCGCGACTCCGGAGTGGGTATTTCATCGGAATCAATAGAAAAAGTATTTGAGCGTTTTTATAAAATAGAAGAAAACGAAGGAGATCTTCATTTGGGCTCCGGAATTGGACTGGCCTTAGTGAAAAGTCTGGTAATCTTACATCGCGGTGTTATTCGTATTTGCAGTGAACGGGGAAAAGGAACCGACATTCTGGTTGCTTTTTTTAAGAACAAAGAACGATATCATGAATCGGGTTTGACAGTTGAAACAAAGATTGTGGCAAATGAAATATCATTCAATTCTGATCAAACCGATCAGGACTTAGCTGTTGATTCTACGGTTTATATTCATGATGACGAGTTTTTACTCCGGGAAAAGAAACGAATTTTGTTGGTAGAGGATAATGATGAACTTCGTTCGCTGATAGCTTCATTTCTTTCAGTTTCGTTTGATGTTGTTGAAGCTGAAAACGGGGTTGAAGCATCTGACATTTTGAACGATAATGAAGTTGATTTGGTTATCAGTGATATCATGATGCCTTTGAAAGACGGAATAACACTCTGCCGTGAGGTAAAATCAGACATCAATACCTCGCACATTCCCTTTTTACTGCTAACGGCCAAGTGCAGTATCGACAGTAAGATTGAAGGTGCCGAATGCGGAGCCGATGTGTATTTCGAAAAACCAATAGACCTGCATTTATTAATGCTTTCCATTCAGAATATATTTGGGCGGCAACAACGGCTAAAGGAGCACTATGCCCGGAATTATTACGTGGAAAGCAGTGAGCTGGCAAACAACGTGCAAGATAACAGGTTTTTGAAAAAACTGGGAGAGATCATTGAGTCGAGGATGAACCAGCCGGAAATGGATGTTAATTTGATTGCAACCGAGTTGTCGATGAGCCGTAGCAAATTGTATTCAAAATTGCGTAGCATTACCGACAAGTCAATCGTCGAATTTATTCTTAGTTATCGTTTGCGCAAGGCCGCCCGCCTGATGGTAGACGAAAATATGCCGCTGCGCGAGGTAATGGATAAGATCGGGATCGAAAGTCAGTCGTACTTTACTCGCGCATTCAAAAAAGAATTCGGAGAAACACCTTCTTCATTTTTGGGCAAGTATCGAAAAAGTAATTAGTCCGAAGGTTTATATCCAGTTTAATATTCCAGAAAACAGTACTGTCAATATTCAATTTTCTGAATTTCTGAGGTGAAGATTTGTGCTGCCTGCACATGTGGTTCTTGTGGCCAAAAATCTCGTGTCCGGAGATTCTTTTATCTCTGAGCTTTTTATATCCAACGTTTGCAACAGTGTGATGTTTTAATAT
>JAEUSS010000054.1 GCA_016788685.1 Prolixibacteraceae bacterium
CATTACCTTCGAGTACTTGTCCTTTTTCAAGTTTAGAGATAATTTCTTTTTTCTGCAGTTCGAGTTCTGCCTCGATCAGTGCTTTGTGAGAAACTACCACGTTGCGGAACTCGTGATTGATTTTAACCACTTTGAATTCCATAGTTTTGCCAACATACATGTCGTAATCGCGGATTGGTTTCACGTCGATTTGTGAACCTGGCAAGAATGCCTCAATTCCGAATACGTCTACAATCATACCACCTTTCGTGCGGCATTTGATGTATCCTTTGATTACTTCATCTCTGTCAAGAGCTTCGTTTACACGATCCCATGAGCGCAGTGCTCTTGCTTTTTTGTGCGAGAGAATCATCTGGCCTTTTAAATCTTCAAGGCTTTCGATGTAAACTTCAACTAAATCTTTCGGTTTTAATTCGGGGTTGTAACGGAACTCGTTTAAGCTCACGATACCATCAGATTTGTAACCGATGTCAACAACAACTTCACGTTTGTTCATCGAGATTACTCTTCCCTCAACCACTTCTTTTTCCTGAACAGTGGTCAGGGTTTTTTCATAAAGAGATTCAAGGTCTTTTTTGTTTTTTCCGCCAAATCCTTTGTCTTCTTCTTCCAGGGCATCCCAGTCAAAATCAGCAGATTCAGCAACTACAGTTTTCGCTGCTTTTGGTGCAGCTTCTGCTGCCGGTGTTTCAACAGTTTCCTGTTGTTCGAGTTCTACCTTTGGATCAAGGTTCTCTGTGTTGTTTTCTACCATTTAATAATCAATTAATTAATGAGTTAGACATTATATAAATAAATGCGCCGCAAAAATAAGACTATTCTGTTTTAAAACAAAGATTTTCAAGGATTTTTCATCTGTTTGTTAGGCGTTTTTTTCATCTGATTTAATATTAGGTTCTTTTCTGATTGAGCATGCCGATTGTTTCCCATGTCAATTAAAATATGTTTTTTTGCTTTTCTTTACTGATTCAGTAGGGTAATTATTGTTACTTTTGATTGAATTCATAAAAGCACACAAGGAATGAAAATAGCGGTTATAGGAACAGGCTATGTCGGGCTGGTTTCAGGAACCTGTTTCTCGCAGACGGGAGTAGATGTGGTTTGTGTTGATGTTGACGAACGCAAAATACATATGCTTAACAATGGCCAGATTCCCATTTATGAGCCTGGACTTGAGGATATTTTTAAATGGAATGTGGAGAAAGGCCGTCTTTCGTTTACTACCAGCATCGAAGAAAGTCTTGCCGGTGCCGAAGCCGTATTTATTGCTGTCGGAACTCCGCCCGATGAAGACGGCAGTGCCGATTTGAAGTATGTCTTAAGTGTTGCCAGCGAGATAGGGCGTTACCTGGACCATTATTTAGTTGTAGTTACCAAAAGTACGGTTCCGGTCGGAACTTCGCTGAAGGTAAAACTGGCCATTCAGGAAGAATTAAAAAAGCGGAAAGTTGATATTCCTTTTGATGTAGCTTCGAACCCTGAATTTCTGAAAGAAGGCAGTGCGGTGGACGACTTTTTAAAACCCGACCGGATTGTCGTGGGGATTGAATCTCCGGAAGCCGAAAAAACGATGAAAAGGTTATACAAGCCCTTTTTGCTGAATGGGCACCCGATTCTGTTTATGGATATTGCTTCATCGGAAATGACCAAATACGCAGCGAATTCGATGTTGGCCACGAAAATCAGTTTTATGAACGATATTGCCAATTTATGCGAACTGGTCGGCGCCGACGTGAGCATGGTCCGGAAAGGAATCGGGTCTGATGCCCGGATCGGAAATAAATTTATATACCCCGGAACAGGTTACGGAGGTTCCTGCTTTCCGAAAGATGTTCAGGCATTGGTGCGTACTGCCGATGAATACGGGCATTCGCTCGATATTCTGAAAGCCGTGGAAGCGGTTAACTACCGGCAAAAGGAGGTGCTGGTCAGGAAAATCAAGTCGCATTTCGGAGATGAACTGAAAGGCTTGAAATTTGCACTCTGGGGACTGTCGTTTAAACCGAAAACTGACGATATGCGCGAAGCCCCTTCGCTGGTTGTTATCGATCTGCTCCTGAAAGCAGGGGCTTCGGTGGTGGCATACGATCCGGTAGCTATGGAAGAAGCCAAACGCATATTAGGCAATTCGGTTACTTTTGCCAAAGATGAATATGATGCCTGCCTTGATGCCGATGCGTTGGTAGTTGTTACCGAATGGCCCGAATTCCGGATG
>JAEUSS010000248.1 GCA_016788685.1 Prolixibacteraceae bacterium
CGGAAACTACAAAGTGGCTGATCTTGTGTTTCACTTCTTTCTTTGCAAATTTCTGCACGACATCCATCGCCCTGACGGCACTTTTGGTCATCGGAAATAATAACGGCCAGGTAAAGTCGCCGTCTTTCAGGTAGTTGTGAAGTGTATGCGAAATCAGTGCGTCTTCGGTCAGGTCGCCATACAGCGGTTGGTTGGGAACCTGCCAGAGTATGGCTATGATGGCTTTGTTTGTCCTTGCGACTCCTGTTAATGAAGTGGTTAAGTTCTCGGTCCATTTGTGCGTGTTCGGTTTTCCTTCTTTCACGCTTCCGCCGGTAATAAACAGCAAGGCATCGTTGTATTTCAGATTGTCGGGAACCATAACGGTCATTTCGTGGTTCCAGTCAATTCCGCGCCATTGCTGTGAGGTAAACAAGATCCGGAATAGGGTAGCGCCTTCGGTTTTCATTTTATCCTGAACTTCCCACTTGAATGATTTATCCGAATTATTCAGGTAGGCCTGAAGCGCTGTTTCCGGAGTAATTGATTTTGGAGAACCTGCAATTACCCATACCGGTGAACAAAACAGGATTAATATACCTACGATTAGTTTTTTCATTTTTTTTTATTGAGTTAAATGGATGTGTAATAATGCGCTTTGTACAAAATTAAGCAGGAGACGGGCAGCCGTCATTCCTGCTTAATCTGTCTCGGGGAAACCCGGTTTACCACGGTTTCCCGGTTCCTTGCAGAACCCACATTTTTGACCATGCACTGTTGTTGCTCGGGTCGGTTCCTTTGTATGGTGTGGCTTCCAGTTTGCTGATGGCTGCCTCCGCATTGGCCGTGTTTTTCGAGATTTCATTGTCGTAATGATAATACCAGCGCACGGGAAGTACATCTCTCACAGCAGACGGGCCTGTTACCAGCGCCGGAAGTCCTGTTCTTCTCCAGTCGAACCAGGATTCCTGGCAGGATGTCCAGCTGGCAAACCATTTTTGCTCGATGATGCTGGTCAGGCCGGAATATGGAGCTGCGGCGATGTAGGTGCTGAATGAGTTGCCAACACCCCAGGAATTTAACGATTGCTGGACGCCGGCTGCATAGTAGCTTTCGGGAGTTCCTGAAATCCAGCCTCGAAACGCCGCTTCAGCAAGGATTAAGTTTACTTCGGCAGCTGAAATTAACCTCATTAAAACAAGAGGATCAGTGGTCTTCTTATACCTGTCGTTCAATTGCGATGCGTGCGGATTCTTAGTTCCCTGAGCCGGATTAGCCAGGTTCAGGTTGAATATCTGCACTTTGGGGTGCGATATGGTCACTCCGGCATAGTTGGGGTCGAAATCAACGGTCATGGTATTGTCGGTTTCAAACTTGGTGACCACATCCTGCGAAACTTCACGCTTGCCGCCTACTACCCGGTCGACATTTGTTCCCTGAACCAGTACCAGCGGAACTTCAATTTTATTCGCCCAGACTGCCAGTCTCGGATCGTTGTACTTTTGGAGGGCATCAACCAACGTTTTGCCCATTTTTACCCTCATGTACGAACCATCAGGAGCGACGTCATAAACCGTATTTAGCGGGTTCGAATTTTCTTTGGCTGTGCCGATAAAACTGACATTGGCATCGTCGGTTGAAACAGTAATCAGCGGATATTTTCCCGGATCCTGGGTGATCTTTTTAATTCCCTGTTCGGCTAAGGCAGGCTCTTTGGCCTGTAACCTCATGTAGTACCGGAGGGCGATCGAATTGGCGAGCTTTCTCCATTTCTCCGGACTGCCGTTGTACAATACATCTTGTTTGGGGACGATATTGGTGTATAAAGATGCACTTTTCGATAGCAGCGTGTTGGCGGTATCCAGATCGGCAAGTATGCCGAGGTAAATATCCCTTTGCGGATCAAAAACCGGTTTGAAATATTCTGAGCCCAGCTCTGCTTTCAAAGCCTGAGAATAGGGAGCATCTCCCCAAAGATCGGTAATCAGCCCAAAAGTATATGCCCTCAGAATACGGGCTACTCCTTCGTGAAATTCGAGCTTATCCTTAACTGCTTTCTTGAAGAATTCGTCGTTGTTTCTCAGAATGCCGTAATAATCTGCCCAGCTGTGCGACAGGTTATTCCAGTCGTAGTTGTTGTAACCGCTCTGCCATCCGGTTTGCTGGGTGTGTTGCATCACTCCTGAAAACGTTCCGAAACCGATGTTGTAAACGGTTTGTCCCAGGCTGGTTATGGTTGTGGAAAGCAGGAAATTCAGGTCGGCATTGGCCGGATCAACTCCGTTCGGATTGATGTTTAGTTCATCTAGGTCTTTACACGAAATAACGGTGGTAAAGATTAGCGCTATGGCTATGATAAGGCTATTTTTAATTTTATACATGATCTTCAGTCTTTAAAGGTTAGAATGTGAAACCCAATTTAAACCCGACAGGGATAACCCAAGGTTCGGCATTGTAACGTTCAACACCTTGTTTGAACTTACCGCTGCTATCGGACTGATAGGCTCTTTCCGGATCGATTCCCATTCCTGCATTTTTGGCCCACAGCATGATGTTCCGGCTGTAAACCGAAAGATTAAGGTTTTCCATACCAAGTTTTTTGGCAATACTCGCCGGGAAATTATAGCTGAGTGAAATTTCACGCAGTTTAATATAGTCGGCATCAAAAATATTGGCTTCACCAATGTCCCAGGGATAGCTGGCTACATAAGGTCTGATTTCAGTTCCGGGGTTTCCGAGGTTTTCTTTTTCAAGAATGAACTTTCCGTTGTCGTCATAATGCCCGTAAACACCTGGTGCAAAAACACCGTCGTTTGTCCCGATTCCGGTATAATAGTCGGTATAAAATCCGCCGAATTCAGAGGTCGGACCACCAACCGGACGAGGGTTATTGGTATAGATCAGCTGGTCGGCATTGGCCACTACCCAGTCGCGCAAAGCCACGCTGGGCTCGCCTCCCATTCCTGAAGGCGGAGCAACAAGCTGGTTGATCCAGGTGTTTGAAATAACACTTTCGGTTAAATACCTCCAGGTTTGAGACACGTATTGTCCACCGGCTCTCCAGTCGAAGGTCATGTTCAGCGTAAAGTTTTTATACGACAGAGACGATTGGAGCCCCATGATAAAATCGGGATTGTAATTTCCAACTTTTGAATATTCGTCAGAAGATTGCCACTCAGCATCTTCACCTTCGGGCAACAGCGGATAGTTGTAATAAGGAGATGTTTTGTCGGTAACCCTCAGGATTTTGCGGGTGTAGAGGTTCCCGACCAGCCCATCCTGACCCAGAGATTCGTCTTTCACATAAGCAATATTTTTTACCCTGGCTTCATCCCAGAACTGAACAAAGTCAACGCCATCAGCCAGTTCGAGCAGATGTGTTTTGTTTTTGGTGAAATTGACATTCAGATCCCAGGTCCAGTCTGCGGTCTTAACAGGAGTAAATCCCAGCATCAGTTCCCATCCCTGGCTTTGCAGCAGTCCTGCATTGACCATGATGCTGCCAAAGCCGGAGGAGCCGGCCAGGGGCACTCCTAAAATCTGGTTGCGGTTATCTTCTTTGTAGTATGTTCCTTCAAACCTTAGACGATTGTCAAACGCTTTGAAGTCAATACCAACTTCATAGGAAGTTGCCTTTTCCGGAAGTAAATTCGGGTTTAACAATCCCCCCGGTTTTCCGAGCCTGATGGCATCGCCCCATTGGCCGGCATCGTAATAGGTGGCATTTAAGCTATAAGGCGAAGTATCATTACCTACCTGGGCATAACCCCCTCTTACTTTTAATAAATTAACATCTTCACCAAGATCAAATACGTTGTTGATCATGAGACTCAGTGAGGCCGACGGATAGAAGTAAGAACGATTTTCGGCCGGCAACGTGCTTGACCAATCGTTTCTGGCCGTCAGGTCTAAATATATCAGGTCTTTCCATCCCAGATTGGCCATGGCATAAACACTGTTAATGCCTCTCTCGTTCCGGTAGTTGGTATAACTTAAAGCGGTGTTTTTGATGTTTTGTACCGTGTACAGGAAAGGAATGTTAAGTCCGGAACCGGGTTTGGAGAAATTACTGATGCTTGAGCCTCTGGAATACAGTATATTTCCTCCGACAGATGCGGTTAATGAAAAATCCTGCCAGTTGTCTTTGTAGGTCGCTAAAGCATCAATATTTCTTTCCAGACCTTCGCTGGTTACGATACCGTAAGCACCGTTGTTCGGTTCTTTGGAGTATCCCGGATCTATTTTTGTTTCGCGGACTTCATCCGTTTTATTGAGCGCATATCGTCCCATCAGGCTCAGCTTGGGTGTAATTTCCAATGTTGCCGAAATGTTTCCGATGAGCCGGTTCCGGTCAAAGCTGTTTTGTATTCCATAGGCCAGAAAATACGGATTTTCAAATCCGGGGCCTATTGTCAGGACCTGACTACCTCCGAGGTTGTAATTTTTCAGTTGACGGATATTCACGTTGGGAGGAGTAAAGGCAGCCCACTGCAGTGGGTTGGTTCCGCGTTCCTGTGTAGCCGGGCGGTTATCTGCCCAGTTGTGTGTATAATTCAGGTCGGTGCTCACTGTTAGGTTATTACGCACTTTGGAAGTGGCCGACAGGGTAACTCCGTTTCTGTTCAGGTCTGAATTCGGGACCAAACCGCTGTTGGTCATATTCGAGAGCCCCAACCGGTAGCTGACTTTTTCGCTGGTACTTGATACAGAGACTCCGTTGGTCGTTGTAAAAGCATTTTTATTGATGAAATTCCTGAAATTATCAGGATAGGATACCAGTTCGGTGGGAATCGGAACTCCGTTGGCATCCAGTGGGGCAAACGGCTGAACCTGCCAGTATCCTTTATTCAGTTCGGGGCCTCCGCCTGCTGCTTCAGCCGGGCTGAAAGGTGGTAAAATTCCGCCGTCAATATCGGCAGGGGTATAACTTCGGGCTCCAAATCCAAAGCGGGTCTGAACATCCAGATATTGACTCGGAATGTCAAACACGGTATTTGAGAATACTTCTATTTTCATTCCCTGGTTTTCTTTTGCTTTTTTAGTTGTAATCAGCACAACACCGTTGCCGGCGCGGGTTCCGTATAAGGCAGCAGCGCTTGGTCCTTTCAGGATAGAGACACTTTCAATGCTTTCAGGATCGAGGTCGGAAACTGCATTCCCGTAGTCCACCCGGTTGTCGCTACCAAATCCGCCAACATTGTTTATTGAGCTCGACATGGGGACACCGTCAATGACAAAGAGTGGCTGATTGTCGGTACTCATGGACGTTGCTCCCCTGATTATCATACTTACCGAAGAACCTGCGCCTCCTGTTGAATTGATTGTCACGCCTGAAATTTTTCCGGCCATGGAGTTTAATACGTTTTCCTGGGCAACCCGGGTCAGTTCTTTGCCATCCACCTTTCCGACGGAATAACCCAATGATTTCTCTTCGCGTTTGATCCCAAGGGCGGTGATGACCACTTCCTCTATTGCTTCAGTCGTTTCTTCCAGCGCAAGGTTGATGACCGTTTTGCCGTTAACCGGAATTTCCCGGGTGGTGTAGCCAATAAACGAAAACACCAGGGTGGCATCAGCCGAAACGGAAAGGGAGTAGCGGCCTTCGTTGTTGCTGATTGTTCCTAAGCTGGTGCCTTTTACAGCAATGCTTACACCCGGAAGTCCCTGGCTGGTATTGGCCGATGTTACCACACCTGTTACGGTGAGTCTTTGCTGGCTGGCTGATTCGTTTACTGCAAAAACATGCTTTGCCGGCGTCAGCACGGCAAGGGCTATGGTCGCAGCAAAAAGAATACTCTTTATCTTTTCAAATG
>JAEUSS010000249.1 GCA_016788685.1 Prolixibacteraceae bacterium
TCTTTTGTTATCAGCAGGTTGTGCTTCCCGATCCACCCTAGTCCAGCTAATCCTGCAATGGTTTTGTGTGGCAAAGGTGTCTTTCTGTTTTCTTCGTCGTATTGTCCTGTTTTCAGGATATTGTTTTCCGATTGCGAATAAGCTTTGAATCCGTTACTTACAAGAAAAAGTTCAAGATGATCCGCAATTTTATCTGTTGTCATCTCCGTTAAATGGAACTCATCGTTTTGCGTAGATTCGCTGATTTTCAATTGTTCAACATAGTCGGGAGTGTTGGCTACCTTTTGCAGATAAGTGGTCGGCAATGCCATCCCGATTAATATAGCTGTCGGGTATTCTTTGTTTTGTTCCTTCGTCAAATGTGAGATATCCACGAAATGAACGAAGTCAAGGTTTTGTTTTCCTAATTCAGCCAGAAGTTCTTTCTGAAAAAAATCTGTCTCCATTTTAGTCATTTTACATCTGCCCGTCGCTGCAGTTGATTTGTTGTAGTTTTATTTTTTGGACACATAGAACGTAATGTTTTCGCCATTCCAGGGATCTCCGGTTTCGGGTAGTACATTTTCATAGTCTCTGGTGTCAGTAAAACCTTTGGATTCCAGAATTTTCACCAAATCGTTTTTTTCGTAATAATGATTCCAGAAAATGTATGTGTCAACCGTATCCTGTTCGCCGATTACGATGTGTTGATTGGCAAGTACTTTTGCTTCCGGATAATGATACCCCTTTGTTAATGCGATGTAAGGCGAGTCCTTCCAGAATCCGCTTTCGCTCACTTCCCACGACTGCGGGATTATTTTCCGCTCAATGTTTCTTTCGTTTACAACATCACAGATAAACAATCCCCCTTTTTTCAATGCCCGGAAAACATTTTCCAATACCCGGTCTCTTTCGGCAGGCAACAGCACACAAAAATCAAGATAAATCAGTATCACTGCATCAAACTGACTTTCAAAGTCCAGATCCAGGTAGTTTTTATTCAGGTACAAAATATCCAGTTTCTTTTCCCTGGCTTGACTGGCGGCATACTGAACTGAAGTTTCCGAAAAATCGACACCGGTTACCGAATGCCCTTTCAGAGCTAATCGTTCGGCATAAAGGCCCGGACCACACCCTAAATCGAGGATATTCAGCCCGGAGGCATTGATCTGTTCTGAAATCCAGTTGATTGTCCGGTCAATTATTACCCGGCTGCGGCTTGCGCTGTCATTTTCGGGGTTGATGTGCAGTTCCAGCAATTGTTTCGAAATGTACGGGTCTGTCCACATTACCGACGAACCTTTTTCGTACAGCCGCGGTTTGTCTGATTGTCTTTTTATTTGTTTAATATTCATTGGTTGTGTTTTTTTTATCCGGCGCCTAACACTCCTGGTTTAGTTTTTAATGCCCGGCCAGTTCTTTCCTCAGTTTTCCGGGCAGTTGGGCAACTACTAGATGATAAGAATTTACAATCCATTCTTTCATTAAACTGTCTGGAACCTGGCCTTTGGTGCTGACACTGTTCCAAAGTTTCTTGTTCATGTAATAACCGGGCGTTACTTCGCTGTACTTTTCCCTTAGAATGATGGCTTCCTCCGGGTCGCATTTTAGGTTGATAAAGTCAAAGGCGCCCATGTTGGTTGCACAAAACATCTTTCCTTTCACCGAAAACACCAATGTCCGGTCATCGAAAGGCGTTTTTTCTTCAACACCTTTCAACGACAGGCAAAAATCTCTTAATTCTTCGATGTTCATGCGTTATTCCGCTTTTTCTGCAAATCCGAGTACATAACCGTTCAGGTCTTTCAGATAAAACTCACGCATGCCGTACCAGGTTGTTTTGAGTTCGGTGATTTCCATTTTTTTGCTTTTCAGCTCTTCATAAAACTCTTTAATACCTTCAACATCCATGTAAAACGAAACACTTGCGCCAACGGGCTGATCTTTTAAAAGGACTACATCATTTTTAAACGAATCCGAACGCTGAAACATCAACCCGACATGGTCTTTTTGCATCATCGCATAGACATATTCCTTGTCATCCGAGAGCGATTGCTCAACTCCGTCCTGGCTTTCGGGCACGGCCATCACCAAATCAAAACCGAAATTGCTGTTATAGAAGTCAACGGTTTGTTTGATATGGTTGACTTCGAAGTTGGGGGTCAGCTTTTTTACTTTCATTTTGCGTTATTTTTAGAATTAATTCTGCAAAATTACCCTTGCCTTGTGGTCGATAATTGTAAAAATCGGTCGTTTTCATTTTTGTAAAGTTCTTTCGGCGTTGTTCCCGTGTATTTTTTCACTTCCCTGATGAAATGAGCCTGGTCAAAATATTCTTGTTTCGGGTATAAGCTCCCGTTCGAGATGTCTTTGTACGAAGCATTGCAGCGAACTATTCTCAAAAATTCTTTCAGCGAAATTCCGAACTGGACGTTGAAATACCGGTTGATCTGCCTGCTGCTCCAACCGATATGCTCCGAAAGCTCCGACACGGTTTTTACCTGTTGCCGGTAGATCGTTTCAAAAAGTTTCAGTTTCCTGGTGTCTATCTCATTTAAGTATTTGATCGGGTTATTCAGCTTTGAGAGGGTGTCGGCGGCAAACCGCTCAAATTCGTTACAGGCGTAGTTATCCATGTTCAGGAATGTAAACGGCAAACGAACTGTTGTGTCTAAAATCGATTTTAGTTCTTTTTTGAAAAGATACTCGATGGCTAACAGTTTGAACCTGACAGCA
>JAEUSS010000069.1 GCA_016788685.1 Prolixibacteraceae bacterium
TTTGGAAAAATTTGGCGTGCCAGTTTACATAAATACCACAACAAAAAATCATTATAGGAAGTCTTCAGCCCATGAGCCAAATCGAAGCCATTGCCAATTAAATACAGGTCGTTCATTGCTTAAAAATTAGTGTTTTTCAGAGGAATAAATTTAGTCAATAGTTTTGATAAGTCTCCCGCTCAATTAGGTAAACCTATTGGATTCTCATCCGATGACTAAAGTTCATCGGATGAGTAAAACTTCTGCAATGACTATTGATCCGATGAACCCAAGTCATCGGATCAAACACAAATAGGTTAGGTTATCAGCCCCAGTTCCTTCGCCAGTTCCCGGTTGATCAGTTTGCCTTTTCGTCCGCAGAAGTAGTCGCGGTACGACGATAATTCCCAGTCTTCAGGCTCAGCAACCAGTTTGCCGTTTACCGGGTTCAGGTGGATGTAATCGAAGCAAACATTCAGGTAATTGGTTTCGGCCCAATCGAGGTTTCCCATCGTGCCAAAATGCGAATTGAAATACGCAGGAGAAACGCCCTGCGGCTCGGTAAGGCAAAGGGCTTTGGTATGTTGCTCGAATAGTGATCCGTGCTTCTGATATTGCTTATTAATAGCTCTGGTGTAGGAACGCAGCATTATTGCAATAGAGTCGTTCAAACTTCTGTATTTTGCAGACTCTTTGCTACTCATCCGATGACAGGAGTTCATCGGATGAGTTACGCACTCCTCTTGGTTATTGATCCGATGAACCCAAGTCATCGGATCAAACTCAGGATCAAGAGTCACCTGCTCACTAATTTCAACCGCTACCTTTTTCACAGCAATCATCAGATGGAAATGGTTCGGCAGCAGGCACCAGGCCAGAATATCGCTGTGAGGCAGCATATATTTCCGCATTTTTTCGAGGAAAAACAGGTAATTCTCGTGCGTGAAAAATACCGTCTGCGAGTTATTTCCGCGGTTATACACGTGGTAAACATGTCCTTCGGCAAATTCCATAGCAATTTTTGCATCAAGTTACTGGTTTTAGTCCAATCTCACAAAAAGACAGGCGGTTGCCGGGGCTGATCGGCTTGCGCGGCCAGCGAAGGGTTCACTTCAGGTAAAGTCCTCAGGTAGAATTAACGGGCTAATTACGTTTTCAGGCCTGAATGTCAGGAGAAATGACAGCAGAATTCCAAATTTTTATACCTATTTTCTTCAATTTTAATAACTATTATATTTTCTTTTAATAAGTATTATTTTTAACTTTAATAGCTATTAAAATTAAACTGACCAAGCAGAAGTCTTCATCTGTCAGCGCATCGTTCATGATCAACCTAACACCCCTAACTGATGACATTAAAGTATAAAATTGTGCAGCAGGCCGAACCGGGCGTAAAAGGTGGCGGCCAATACCGCTACCACCTGCGGGCCACCGGGCGAAAGCTCGTCACCATCGACGAACTGTCACGAAAACTGGCCAAAGAATCGTCGTTAAATGAAGTCAGCGTAAAATCGGTGCTGTGGGGCCTTTCGTCCATAATCCCCGATTTACTCCTGAACAATTGCAGCGTTGAAATCGGCGACCTGGGTATTTTCTCGGTCAGCCTGAAGAGCGAACCGGTCGCCACTCCGGAAGAAGCAACCTGGCGAAAAATAAACGACCTGAAGGTTAATTTCAGGGTGGGAAAGAAAATACAGGAACAAGTTAAAAGAGCCAGTTTCGAACGATCCGATGGCTGAAGATTGTCCCTGAAGCCCGTTTTTTCGTTTTGCAACGGCAATGCTACTGGCCTTGTCCGACATCCCTTCAGCGCCTTTAATGAAAGGCTTAAATAAAAAGTCAGGATTTCACTTTAAAATGAAACCCTGACTTTAAATTTTATGTTCCTAGTTCGATTTCTTCACAAACTTGGTCAGGATTACAATCTGCTGACCGTTCACACGGCCTTCGATGTGTTCCGGATTGTCGGCCACCAGCGTAATTCCGCGAACCGCCGTTCCGCGCTTGGCCGTAAACCCGCCGCCCTTAACGTCCAGATCTTTGATCAGCACCACCGTATCCCCGGCCTGAAGCACAACGCCGTTGCTGTCGATGTGCCTGACCGCGTCGTCATCCTGAACTCCGTCGCCCGAGGCTTGAGCCCATGCCAGGGTTTCTTCGTCGAGGTAAAGCATATCGAGCAAGTCGTGCGACCAGCCCTCGGCACTGAGCCGGTGTAACAAGCGCCACGCCATGACCTGCACTGCCGGCACCGGACTCCACATGCTATCGTTTAAACACCGCCAGTGATTGGCATCCATTTTCTCCGGAGTTTCAATTTGCTCCAGGCAGGTTTCGCAAACCAGCACGCACGTATCAGCTTTTCCATTTGATGTTGGCGGAACCTGATAAACCTTCAGTTCGTTGGTTGCTCCGCAAAGTTCGCATTTCGAGCCGCTCCGTGCTTCGATTTCCTTTTCTACACTCATTTTCGGTAATTATAAATTCGGCCGCAAAGCTAGTGGTTTAAATTAAACCTGCAGCACAAATGAGTAAAACCGGAACTTTTCAGATTTCAGACCCATAGTCGCGTTCGACTTTGGCAATGCGGGTTTTAAAGCATTTGTACCATTCCGTCCGTCCTTTCCCGCGGGCGACGGCATGTTCGGCATGGTCTCTCCATTTTCGGATAGATTCCAGATCGCGCCAGTACGAGACCGAAATTCCGAGCTCTTCCCGGGCCGATTCGATTCCCAGGAAACCATCCTGCCCGCGGGCCAGTTCAACCATCCGGTCGGCCATTTCGGCATAACCGTGATCACCTTCGGTTCTTACCGAGGTGAATATGACAGCGTAATACGGGGGTGTTGGTGTTTCTGAGATCATGAGTCCTCGTAAATCAAATCGTTCAGTACTTTAATCATTTCAGGAGAATCCTAATGATTTCATTAAAACAAAGGATACCGACATCAACAGCACGGTATTATAAACAAGACTTATCCCTGCAAATTTCAGCAGCACTTTGCCCCAACTCTGTCCGTAAAACTTCCGGATAGCGAGTACCAGGTATACCGGAAACGAAAATGCCAGAACCAGTATGATCAACGACAAGTTCAGACTGGTAAAAAACTTCAGCGCGGTAATCAGTACCAGAATAAAAAACAGGTACGAATGCAGATGAACAGAAAAGAGCAGATGTT
>JAEUSS010000074.1 GCA_016788685.1 Prolixibacteraceae bacterium
GGAATTGAGTCCATCCGCCGCACACAGGAGTGGAATGGAACTCAGGAACGATATGTCGTCGAAAATCTGAAAGAGCTAAACTCTGCGCAGAACGATTACCTGGTACAGATTCAGCCCGGAACAAGCTCGTCCGTTTGCTTACGCTCGTCCGGAGGAAACCTTCAGGAGGGAAAAATAAATCCGGCGACTGGCCAGAAATACAGTGATTTCTTTATCTCAGCGCTTGACAGCGTGAAGCAAAAATGGTCTGCTCCGGTTTTGATGAATGAACCTGCATCGTTGAACTCTCAGGGTGAAGAGTTAGTCCTGAGCTTCAGCCCCGACCGGACACTGGTCGTGGTGGCCCGAACCGTTCAGCAAGCCGCAAAACCCACCGCGGGCACACTGTTCTACATGTTGAACAACGACGGGCAGTGGACTAGTCCGGCAATGTTGCCCTTCACCTCAGACGGAGCCACTTATTCTGACCCGATGATTACCGCTGACGGGAGTACGTTGTGGTTTGCCTCCAACCGTGCAGGCGGACTGGGCGGGTTTGATATATGGAAAGCAGCAATTGCCGGCCCGGGAGTATTCTCTGATCCTGTTCATGCCGGAGGTGAAATCAATACCGCCGGAAATGAAATCAGTCCGTTTCAGAAACCCAACGGACACTTGTTTTTCTCCTCCGACTTTCATCCCGGAATGGGAGGGTATGATATTTTTGGGGCAAAGCAATCCGGAGAAATCTGGCGGATTGAGCAGATGCCGCCGCCGGTAAACTCAGCCGGAGACGATCTTTCCATCCGGTTTTACGGCAACCGCGAGAAAGGTTTTTTTACCTCGAACCGGAAAGGCAGCCGCTCGATGGATATCTACTCGTTTTACCTGCCGCCCAAATTGTTTCAGTGCTTCGGAAAGATACACGACAGCGAAACAGATTCAATTCTACCCGATGTAAACATTCGCGTGGTAGGTTCCGATGGCAGTTCACAAAAACTCAGATCGGTCGGCGGGCAATTTCAGGTCACCTTAAATCCTGAAGCGGACTATGCCATCGTGGTTTTTGCCAATGGTTACCTGAATGCACAGGCCAAAATCTCAACGCGCGGACATGTTCAGGGTAGGGCGTTTGAACTGGATATCAAGCCTGTGCCAGTCAATAAGCCGATCCGTATTGACAACATCAATTACGAATCGGGGAAATGGGAGCTACTTCCGGAGTCCAGGACCTCGCTGGATTTGCTGGCTGATTTGCTGAAGCTGAATCCTGAAGCGCACATTGAGATATCGGCGCACACCGATGATCGGGGCGATGAACAGTTTAACCTCGAACTGTCGGAAAGGCGTGCGGCTTCGGTGGTACGCTACCTAAGGAGCCAGGGCGTTCCGGAGAACAGCATGATAGCCAAAGGATACGGAGAGTCCCTGCCTCTGAAAGTCGGCCCTAAGCAGGCGCAACAGTATTCGTTTCTGAGGAAAGGTGAAATCCTGAATCCGGAAACTATTGAAAAAGCAGGTAGCGACAGTTTGAAGGAAATTGTACGCGGATTGAACCGAAGGACTGAATTCAGGGTTTTGCAGATGATGCCGTCAACAAACAACCAATAGATGCGAGAGTTAGTGCTTATCGTATTTTACAGCGGTATCCGTCCCGATGAATTGACTTGTCGGCGGAAAGTCAAAAAAAGGAGGGTGAACGTGTTAATAAAATACGGCCTAATTCATACTTTTAATAAACCTTTTCCGTTTTTTTAAGAATGGATTTAAATTGGTTATTTTTACCACCAAACGTGATAATCTGAAATGAAGAACCCGGTTTCCGCCCATATAATTCTGGTCCTCCTCGTCGTATTGCTGGGTTCATGCTCAGCCCGAAAGTACATGAATGATGCAGGTAAATCGTACGAAATCGGCGAATACTTTCATGCAGGGGAAAAATACCGAAAAGCTTACCGAAGTCAGAAACTCGGTCAGGAAAAAAGTGAAATGGCCTTTCGGATTGCCGAATCATACTACCGGTTAAGTGACTTTGCCCGGGCTTCTGTCTGGTATAAGAACGCGATCAAACGAAATTATTCGGAGCCCCTGTGTATGCTTCATTTTGCCGACTGCCTGCGGGCAACCCAAAAATACGAAGATGCAATTACCTGGTATCAGACCTATCTGGGTGTGAATCCCGATGATCAGATGGCAAAAAACGGACTCGAGGCAAGCCAGACTGTTCAGGCGTGGCTCGACAAACCGAACCGGTACATCGTGGGGATTGTGAAAGAACTGAACTCAAAATACAACGATTATTCGCCGGTTTATGTGGCTGGGCGCGACAACGAAATTATCCTGACTTCGACCCGGGAGACTGTAACCGGAAAGCGGAAAAGCAACATCACCGGAACGCGTTTTGGTGATCTGTTTACCAGTAAATTCGAAGTCCAGAAGCAGAAATGGGAAACGCCTCAGTTGCTGGATGAA
>JAEUSS010000089.1 GCA_016788685.1 Prolixibacteraceae bacterium
TTCCAGGTAGCCTGAGTTCCGTCGGGCATTTTATACAAACTTTCCAATTCTTTCATATCGAGTTGGCGTTGTCCCCACTGGATGAATTTCTGCATGATGTTGTTGTCTCCGTAGCCTGTTTCAGATCTTCCTTTGGCGTTCTGATTGAGGTAGGTGATGTTTGTAAACATCTCGTAAACGTCATTTCCCTTTAACGTTCCGCTAAGGTTGAAGCTGTTCTTGTCAAGGCTGCTGTTGGGCATGTAGCCGCTCATTCTGCTGTTGGTGTATGAAACGCGGAGGGCAGCATTGTCATTGGCTTGAGAAAGCGTGATATTGTTGGTCAGGCTTGAGCCCAATTCGAAAAAGTCCTCAATATCATGTTTGGGGGCCAACCATTTTGAGGTAGTCGGATTGCCAACTTTGCCACCTGCTTCCCATTTGGCAAGGTCGTACCAGCTTAAATATTCAGTTCCGTCATATTCAGGACCCCAGCTTTCATCAATACCGTAATCCGGAATGGTGTAGTTGATCCCGTTTATCGGGGCGAGAGGTTTTCCTTTGTCATCATATACCGATAGTGCGTATCCGCCACCGTACTGTTTCTGCATGACAGGTAATTTATTAACTTTTTCGAAACCTAAGGAAGAGTTGAACGAAATGCCCAGACCTTTCCCTTTTACGCCTTTTTTTGTAACAATCATGACCACACCGTTGGTCGCACGAGATCCGTAGAGGGCAGAGGCATTTGGCCCTTTCAGGACAGAGATTGATTCGATATCATCGGGGTTAATATCCTGGATCAAGTTCCCGTAGTCGTATCCGCCAGCTCCACGGGCAGCATCAGTTGTATTGAAATCTGTACCTTCGATTGGAACGCCATCGACAATAAACAGTGGTTGGTTGTTTCCTGAAAGAGATTTCACACCCCTGATCAGAATCTTTGACGAACCTCCAAGGTTTCCTGAACCTCCGGTAATTTGAAGTCCGGCAACTTTTCCGGCCAGAGAGTTTATCGGATTGCTGACTCCACCTCTGGACTTAATCATTTCGTCGCCGGTTACTTCTTGTACGGCATATCCCAGAGCCTTTTTTTCTCTCGAGATACCCAGAGCTGTAACCACAACTTCATCAACCGCAATGTTGTCTGAATTCATTTTGACATCATAAACCATCTGAGAGCCTAATGCGACTTCCTGTGTTTTCATTCCAACAAACGTGAAAACAAGGGTTTTAGACTCTTGCGGAATTTTTAACCGGAATTTACCGTCCATGTCGGTGATAGTACCTAAGGTTGTTCCTTTAACAGAAACCGAAACCCCGGGGATTGATCCTCCGTCATCAGCGGAGGTTACAGTGCCTGAGATCTCCTTGGTTTGAGCCAGAAGGACCTGCAAACCAATTGCAAAGAATGCAAGCAATAACGCGATTTTTTTCATGTAAATAAATTTAAGATTTAAATAAGACTGAAAGCAAGCCAGATAAATTGGGTACAGAATTCCAGTAGTTTTTAACTAGATTGTTTGACTCCCCCAAGCCAAATAATCAGGAATTAATAACCCGGATTTATAGACCTCTTTTCAAAAAATAATATCCGGTGGATTCCCGGATAAATTTTCATAGACAAATTTATAAAAATGTGAATGTGACTGTAACTCTTCGATTTAAAAGATATACATATTTTAACATTTGGAGTCGATTCCGGAGAATTCTGAGCGAACGATGAAACTTGTTGTTTGTTTTTATTTTGTTGATATTGAATTTGTTGTGAGGATAATTGTTCCGGAGTTGGGCGTTTGTTCAGAATGGCTCTAAATTAGAAAATTGATGTTAAATCTGTGATCTTGTTTATAAAAAAGGTCTTTTTTTGATGTTTTAGTTTCAAAAAATTAGAATTCTCAGCTAATCTGAGTGAATTTATCGGGGCGGGCACGTCATGTAGCCCGTCGTTTAAAAACATGACTTGGTCTATTCCGAAGTCAAGGGCGCCTTCTATGTCGGTTTCCCAGGAATCTCCGATCATGATACTCTTCTTTTTGGAAGCGTTGGTCGACTTCAGGGCGTGTTCAAAAATCTCACGGTGTGGTTTGGTAGTCTGTATCTCTTCAGAAATAAAAACTTTGGTAAAAAAAACGGCGAGCCCGCAATTGGCGAGTTTGGTTCGCTGCACTTCCCTGAAGCCGTTGGTAATGATGTGCATCTGGTAGCCCTTGGATTTCAGCAAGGTTAAAGTTTCCAAAGTTTCCGGAAATAGCCTGGTTTGTAAACCCATATTCTCAAGGTAGCAGTGGTTCAGGTCCTGCCAGTCGAGGGTGTTAATTCCAAATTCCTGCATCGATTTTGAGAACCGTTCAACAACAAGGCACTGCTTGGTAATCTTTCTGGAGTGGTAATCGTTCCAGAGTGATTTGTTGATTTGTTCATAAACCTGAAAGTATGCTTCAAACGACGGAAGGTGAGAGGTTATATGCTTTTGCTCCAGGGTTAGTCTCATGGCTTCGCGGGAGTTGGCCGCAAAATCCCAAAGGGTGTTGTCCAGATCAAAAAAAAGGTGGTCGTATTGTCTCATTCGTCATCCTCTTCTTTATCAGCCTTAAATCCTTCAAGTACAATCACAATTTCTCCCTTGATGGTTTTCGAACTGAAATATTCGATTAGTTCTGTGAGCGTACCTCTTCTGTTTTCTTCAAAAAATTTGGATAATTCGCGCGATACACAGGCTCTTCTTTCCGGGCCTATGAATTCAGCAAATTGCTCCAGGCTTTTGACCAACCGGTAAGGCGACTCGTAAAAAATCATGGTTCTGGTTTCGGTGGCCAGCTCTTTGATTTTTTTTTGTCGTCCTTTTTTCTGCGGAAGAAAACCTTCAAAGGTGAAGCGGTCGGTCGGGAATCCAGAGTTGACCAGGGCAGGAATAAGGGCTGTGGCTCCGGGTAAACATTCGACATCAATGTCTTTTTCGAGGCAGGTTCTGACCAAAAGAAAGCCGGGGTCGCTGATTCCGGGAGTGCCTGCATCTGAGATCAGCGCGACATTTTTACCTTCTTCAATTTGGCGGGCAATCATTTCAACCGTTTTGTGCTCATTAAATTTATGGTGCGACACCAACTTGTTTTTGATTTCGAAATGAGCCAGCAGTTTTGCTGATGTGCGGGTGTCTTCTGCCAGAATTACATCTACCTCTTTCAGTATCCGGATTCCCCGCAGGGTCATGTCTTCGAGATTCCCGATCGGGGTAGGGACTAAGAATAATTTACCCATTTTATTGGCCGTACTTAAGTTTTATATTGAGTGTCCTGTGTGTATGAAATGAGGGCATATGTGAATGGTTTCTTCACGTTATGCCCTCATCTTTAATTTATTGTGCTTTATTTGCTGAAACGGCGTTTCAAAAGTTCAACGAATTTCAGGCTGGTTTCATTTTTTTGAAGTGTCAGGTTAACTTTCAGGTAGTCAACTGCTTGTTGTATGGTTTCCAGCTTGTCCAGATGA
>JAEUSS010000113.1 GCA_016788685.1 Prolixibacteraceae bacterium
GGATTTTTGTTTTAGTGGAAAATTTACGGTCTCTTGTCAGATTAAAAGACTAATTTGTCTTAATCATAGTTTATCCGGCTAATAGAGAAAAGGTTACCCCGAAAACAGGGGCGCTTTTCCGACCCCTGAGCAGAAAAAAGATCTGTTCCGGAATGAGTCTTTTTGAGGATGTATTACCCGGTTGTTTGTTTTAAACCTCTGCTTTTCAACAGAGGTTCCGGCGAGGGAACTGGCCCCTGAAATTTTTAAACTTCGGAAACTTGGGTCGCACCCTGGCGGAGCCGACCTTGAAAATGCGGATCACAGCTATCCGGCTCATCGGCATGTGCTCAGCAGTTTGCAGCGGGCGAGCATCTGCAAGGCATGGCAGCAGCCACTCCTGACTCCGAAATTGTTATTGATGAATGTTAATATTTACTAATTGTATTTCATTGTCGATCGTAACGGTGAACCTCCTTGATAACCAGATGTTTTTCAAAATACTCATATTCTCAATATTTATTAATTTCTAAAACAGGAAGTCATGAGAAGAGAAGAAGTTTACCGGGAAATTGAACAAGTGATGGGCTTGGTTCCAACGATGTTCAAGGTGCTGCCCGATTCTTCTATTGAAGAAGAATGGCAGCTTTTTAAAAAGACTCAGATTGAGGAAACCGCAATCCCCAACAAGTACCGCGAACTCATTGGTGTAGCTGTGGCTGCAATTCTGAAATGCCGTTACTGTTCTTATTATCACACTGAAATTGCCAAACTCTATGGTGCCACCGATGCCGAAATTGAGGATGCCGTTCATTTTGCCAAGGCAAGCGCAGGGTGGAGTACCTATATCAATGGTCTGCAAATTGACTTTGATTTATTTAAAGCCGAACTTGACGAAGCATGCGAACATATTCGCCAGGCACAAATGATGGAAGCTCATGAATTTTGATTGATGCCGGATACTGTTTCCTGCAGGTCGTGTGGTATTGGTCAACTCAGCCTGAAGCTTCTGTTACGCGTAAAAAGAAAGAGGTTGTTTCCTGAAAAGAACAACCTCTTTCTTTTTTTGATGCAGGCTAAAGCAGTAATGCTTGCCTTTAGTAGCCGCCACCGCCACCGGTACCATCAGAAGTGGATGCACCGAGTTGTCCTCTGATTTCGCCACCCGGAAAGCTTGCGCTGTGTATATTAACATAGTACAGCCCGTTTTTCAGATCGGCCTGTTGGGTGGCATCTAAAGCGGGCGAAGTAAAGGTAATTGGTGAAGTGAAAGGGGCGGTACCCAACGGAAAAATAACCCCTCCGGCTACACCTGATGCTCCTTTGTGGATGTGTGCCCCTGTCGGCGTCAGTCCTGTAAAGGTAACGGTCCCGGTTAATATGTATGTCGTTTTGTTGTAGGTAAATGTGGCAGAGCCTGTGGCTGTTGATGCATTGGCAGGAGTTTCATTCGTCCCGCTGAGCGTTACTTTGTAGGTAACCAGGTTGTTGTCCGCAGGTGTTTCCTCATCATCTTTGCAGCCGCTCATTCCGGCAACTACAAGGAGTCCGAAGGCGAAATTTAAAAATATTGTTTTCATGTTCTGTGTTTTGAAGCTGTTTTCATGTTCTGAATCAGGAAAATGGTGTTGCTCTGAAGAAACAATTGAGGGCCTATCTTAGGTGATGGAGTTTTTTTGCTATTTCCCTGTTAAACAGATGCGAATTGTATCGGGTGTCTGCCGGTCGGTTGGTATTTCTGAAGTGTTGTGTCCGGTCGGCAAACCGTTGATACCGTATTTGAGAGGATATTCGGTAGTTGTCCTGCTCTTCGGAACTTGCCCGAAGCAGATTGGGGGAACTTCCCGGCGTGCCGGTGTTACACGTGCATGGAGCGATACTCCCGCAGGCTGGTAAATCAGAAGGGATTCACATCATACACCTCCTTTTCAGTTTGAAGTTAATAAGGCTAAGCAGTTCCGGTCAGGCCGGATGAAAAACAGGCAGCTTGTTCTTATTTAGATTGAAAACAGATAAGGTCGGGTTTTGTTGTACATCGCTCCTTTGTTTTATTCCTGAAGACGGCCGTTACTCCTGCTCCAGACAATTAAGCCGATAATAATTTAAAAGCCATACGATACAACCGTTCGGCAGCGAAGCGAATCCATCTCCGGTTGGTTTATCCTTTGCCGCCAGCCTCAGTTGACGGACAGATGGAGATGGCCCGCACTGCCCCTCGTTTGTAACGAGGGGTTATTGGTTTTGCGTTTGTAACGCAGTTTGTTGTAAACGTTTTTTTACAGAGATATTCAAATTCAGTATCTTGCATTTAAAAAATGACGGCAGAGAATTACTTCATCAAAGATCAGCATGCTGTTTATTACCTGATATTTACCATCGTAGATTGGGTTGATGTTTTTACACGTAATGAGTACAAAATAGTGATTGTCGATTCGTTGAACTATTGCATCGAAAACAAAGGTCTTGAGGTATTTGCCTGGTGTTTAATGTCGAATCATCTGCATTTGGTCTGCAGGGCG
>JAEUSS010000152.1 GCA_016788685.1 Prolixibacteraceae bacterium
AATCCCGAAACTGATCGCTCATACTCCGGTTCATTAAGGTTATGCTCCGAATGTCAGGAGGCAGTTCATCTTTAGCCGGCTGCGCATTTTCGATCGTGAGCGTTGCATAATAACCCTTGCACGAAACCATCAGGATTCCGGTCAGCAGGAAAAAAAAGGAGGAATATGTTTTTATTTTATTGAATGACTGCATCTTATCGTTTAGTTAATATGTACCCCAATATTTTCTGAGAAACCATTCAACACCCAAAAATAATGCCAACATAAAAAATAAAATTTTCAGGTTAATCCATTCTGTCTGGATGCTTTGGCGGTGTATCTGAACTGCAATTTCTTTGTTATCCCGGATGTCTTTAAATAAGGCATCCTGTTCTTCCGGCGAGTAAAATTTTCCGCCGGTTTGTTGTGATAATTGGTATAGAACGCCGAAATCAGCCCGGTTGTTTTGTGTTTCGACATCATTTTTAACGATGGCGAAATGTCCCTGTTCAGTAAACCTTTGGTTTCCGAGATTGGTTTCAGCTTCAAACATATAATCATCCGGTTCGAGGTTGCCGGCATTGAGCCTGTAATGGTCATCAGTCCGTTCAAATAGGTAACTGAACTCCTTGTTTGCATTATTTTTAATGCGAATGTTAACATCAGGAGCATTTATCAGTTCATAGCTGTCGTTACGCAACTCGGCGGTCAGTTCGATTTCATCGGTCTCCTGAAAATGCGCCGGACAATATATGTTAAAGTTATCTTCATTTTCACGGAGGGCAAGGTATTGCATGCTTTTTTGAATCAGTTCGTTAAACGCGTCGTGGTTTCTGTTGGTCTGATAATCGGACAATCGCCAGCGCCAAAGCCCTTCGCCAATAATAAATCCGGTTTTGCGGCCTTTTTCGGTTCCAAAAGCCATCATCGTTTTGTTTGTCAGGATGTTGCGGATATTTTGGAATGCCAGGTTTTGCATGGTTGACGACAGTTCGGTATTTCCGAAAGGAGACACCAAAGGGGGCAAGTCTTCCAGAATTTCTTTAGTCTGGTCCTGAAGTACAAAAAGTGAGAAGTTATGGTCAAAGGAGGGCTGAACTTCTTCGGTATTTTTGCTGACCGAAATTCTCAGTCCCATATCCAGCGAATTCAGTTGTTCGGGGAATGAGCTTGTTCCGATCAGGAATAAAACCGGGATGCGGCTTGCTTTGATTTGCGACAACAGCTCGCTGGCTGCATTTTTCGCTGACGGCAGCTGATTCAAAATAATCAGGCTGTACAACGACAAACTGTCAGGAATTTCATTGCCCGTATAAAGTTTTGTTTCATAGTTTTGGAGTTCGGAGATGCTGGATCGGATGGCACCCAAATCCGGATGCGGCCCATTGCTGAGCATCAGTATCTTTTGTTTGTTTTCCATTACCTGAATCACAAATTCATACTCGTTGTTTTTCAGATTGATTTCTCCGTCAAGCGGCCGAATTCTGATTTTGTAATGTTGAAGTCCCGTTGCAGCAGCTTCCAGATTGGCGAACTCAAGCTTAAAATCGTCATCCGAAACAATCGAAACGGTTCGGGAATATACCAGTTTGTTATTGTTTTCAATTTCGATACAGGCAATCTGATTTTTAAGCTTCGAAAATTTCAGTTCAATTTCAACCGGAAATTTATTTTTCAGGAAAGTAACCTTGTTGGTTTTTATGTTGCTGATCAGGGCATCGGTTTGGCGCGTGGTATCGCCCACGCCCACCGTATAAACCGGGAATTTCAGTTGTGGGGTCAGGTTTTCGGGATTTTGGCCTTGGTTGTAAATGCCATCTCCAATCAGAATAAGCGCGCCAATATTTTTGTTGATGTAGTTGCTCTTCATTGATTGGAGCACTTGTCCGTAATCTGACCGACGATCGGCACCAGTGAAATTTTCAGTATGCTCAACCTTTTCGCCAAAGGCCCAGAATTCAAGCTGATAGTCTTTGGCAAATTGCTGTTTCATTGTATGGATGAACGGCTTGAATGAAGAATCGAAGGGTTGAACGGATTGTGAGTTATCGAATGCGACTGCCAGGATGGGGAGTTGCCTGATCTTCTTGTTTCGTTCAATGAGCGGCGAAAGCAGAAACAGAAAGATGAGAAAAAGGCTGGAAAAACGTGTGAAAGT
>JAEUSS010000262.1 GCA_016788685.1 Prolixibacteraceae bacterium
GGAAACCGGACGGGTTGAAGAAGATTCGGATGTCTTTCATTTTCAGACAGGCAAATCGCATTCACTGCATGTCGTTCCCGCTTTTCCGAACAAAGCGGTGGTATTCCGTAACAATAAGAACATCAAGGTCAGTGCAGGTCAGTCGGCCTGTTTGTATTTCAGTATTCCGCTGTTTTTGCAGTTTTATGTTTCCGAAGTGAAAGAAGAAAACCTGCTCCTGGAAGTCCCGTTGCAGCGCCTGTCAGATACGTGGTTTGGTCCGGCTGATAGCGGCGAACCCGCTTTTTCAATCGGGAGCAGTTACGCCAAGACTTTAGCCGAAGTTCGCCCGGTTGCCTGGGAAGCAGTTGTTCCGGTTGAAATCATCAATACGAGTACCGGGCTGCTCGACCTGCAGCGGCTCATTCTTCGGGTCGAAGACTTTTCGCTTTACCAGAAGAACAGGCAACTTTTATCCAACTATGTGTCGATCGAGTTCAAAGGGCAGGAGAATGCCGGAAGTGTCAACCTGACCACCCGCAAGGATATTCACGGGCAAAAGCCTGTTGTGGTGAGTGCTGCACGAAACAACGGATCAAAAAACCTGTTGCGGAAGAGTTTCTTTTTTATTAAAAATATCTATCAAAGTTAAGTTATGGGTTTAGGTCTTTCCAGTTATTTCAATCCCGAGACGATCGATAAATTTATCCGGATTATTTTCATCCTGGTAATTGGCAGTGGTTCCATTCACCTGATTGCCTACCTGATAACCCGGTCGCTGAATAAGAAGTTATCGCGCCAGCGGATGATGCTGATTACCCGGACCGTTGTTTACACGGGTTATACGGGGCTGATATTTATTGTGGTGCGCGAGCTGAACTACGACCTGACGGCTTTGTTTGGCGCTGCCGGAGTGGTGGGTATCGTCATTGGTGTGGCTTCACAAACAAGTATAGGTAATATTATCAGCGGGCTGTTCCTGGTTTCGGAGAAATCTTTTGAACTGGGAGACTCGATACGCATTGGGGATAAAACGGGTGTTGTTTATGCCATCGATCTGCTGTCTATCAAAATAAAGACCTTCGATAATCTGTTGATCCGTATCCCCAATCAAACCGTTATCTCAACCGAGTTGATCAACGTGACCAAGTTTCCGATCCGCCGGCTCGACTTTAAAGTGGGTGTGGCTTACAAAGAAGACCTGAGAAAAGTAAAACAGGTGCTCGAAACTGTTGCCCGCAACAACCCGCTTTGCCTGGAAGAACCCGATCCGATAGTTGCCTTTCAGGCTTTTGGATCAAGCAGCATCGACATTACGTTTTCGGTCTGGTTTGAGAAAGCCAATTACCAGGAGGTGAAGAACAGCGTATTCATCGAGATTAAGGAAGCCTTCGATCGTGAAGGAATCGAAATGCCGTTCCCGCATGTGAGCATTTATGCCGGGGAAGCCAGCAAGCCCATTGCCGTGAACCTTCAGGAAGAAAAGGAGAGAATCCGATAGATTGTATATTGTGGCCTGAGAAATGTTTTTTTAACCTAAATAAACCGAACCAAATGAATAATAGAAAATTTTCATCTATTACATCTTTCCGCATTGCAGTTGGTGTAGCCATACTCTTCCTGGGCATCAGCTGCGCCGGCAAAAAAACAGATTCCAACGAATATTCAGCCGATCTGATTATCTACGGTGGAACCTCGGCTGCGGTAACAGCCGCCGTTGAGGCTGTTCAGTCGGGGAAAACAGTATTGGTCGTTTCGCCGGATACGCACCTGGGCGGACTGTCTTCCGGAGGATTAGGATTTACCGATACCGGCAATAAGTCGGCCATTGGCGGATTGTCGCGCGAGTTTTACCACAGGGTGTGGCTTCATTACAACGATTCGGCCTCCTGGAAATGGCAGAAGCATTCGGAATATGGCAATAAGGGACAGGGTACTGTGGCCATGGACGGCGAAAACCGCACCATGTGGATCTTCGAGCCTCACGTGGCCGAGCAGGTCTTTGAAGATTTTATTGCCGAAAATAATATCACCGTTCTGCGCGACGAATGGCTCGATCGGTCTTCAGCCGGAATCACAAAAGA
>JAEUSS010000230.1 GCA_016788685.1 Prolixibacteraceae bacterium
GGATTTTGAACGCAACGGCGCCAATCTCCCTGATGACAAACAGGCCGAACTCCGCACTCTGAACAACGAGTTATCATTGCTCGGGCTCAAATTCGGTGAAAACACCCTGGCCGAAACCAACAAGAACTTCAAGATGGTGATCGATAATGAAGCCGACCTGAAAGGTCTTCCGGCTGATGTTATCGCGGCAGCGGCTGAACTGGCAAAAAAAGACAGCATGGAAGGCAAATGGATCTTCACGCTCCAGAAGCCGAGCATGATCCCTTTCCTTCAGTATGCCGACAACCGTGATTTGCGCGAAAAATTATACAAGGGTTACCTCAACCGCGGCAACAACAACAATGTCAACGACAACAAAGAAACACTCGCCAAAATCGTCACGCTTCGCGACCAGCGGGCCAAATTGCTGGGATATGCCAACCATGCCGCCTATATCGTCGACATCAATATGGCCAAAACTCCGGAAAACGTAAATGATTTTCTGCTGAAACTCTGGACTCCGGCGCTCGAACGGGCTAAGAAGGAACGCGCAGATATGCAGGCCATGATCGACAAAGAAGGCGGAAACTTCAAACTCCAGTCGTGGGATTGGTGGTATTATGCCGAAAAAGTCCGCAAAGCCAGATACGATTTAGACGAAGCTCAGCTGAAACCCTACTTCAAACTTGAAAACGTGGTTGACGGAATGATTTACGTGGCGAATAAACTGTATGGTGTCAAATTCATCAAGCGCAGCGATATTCCCGTTTACAACGAAGAAGCAATGGTGTACGAAGTTCAGGAAGCCGACGGACGTCACATTGGTCTTTTCTACATGGATTTCCACCCGCGTGCCGGAAAAAACAACGGAGCTTGGTGCACCTCATACCGCAGGCAAGCCTACAAAGACGGGCAAAAAATTACCCCGATAGTTGCCATCGTCTGTAATTTCACCCGTCCGGCAGGCGATGTCCCGGCACTGCTGAGTTTCGACGAGGTGACCACACTCTTCCACGAAGCCGGTCATGCGTTCCATTCGTTGTTTACCGACGGCCCCTACCTTCGCACGTCCAGAGATGTGCCGCGCGATTTTGTAGAGCTTCCGTCGCAAATCATGGAACACTGGGCTTCTGAGCCTGAAGTTTTGCGCGTTTATGCCAAACATTACCAAACCGGCGAAGTCATTCCGGAAGAGTTAATCGCCAAACTTGGCAAGAGCGCCCAGTTCAACCAGGGTTTCCAGACGACCGAAATTCTGGCAGCATCGTTGCTCGACATGGACTGGCACACCCAAACGTTTACAGGCGATGTGGAGGCATTCGAAAAAGCATCGATGGACAAGATTCAGCTGATTGACGAAATTTTGCCCCGCTACCGCAGCACTTATTTCTCCCACATTTTCTCCGGAGGTTATTCGGCCGGATATTACGTTTACACCTGGGCGGCAGTGCTCGATGCCGATGCCTTTGACGCCTTCAAACAAAGCGGTAACATTTTCAACCCGGAGTATGCTGCCAAATTCAGGCATTTACTCACCAAATCGGGATCTGACGACGGAATGGTCGTTTACAAAAACTTTCGCGGGCAGGAACCTTCCATTGAACCTCTCCTGAAACGCAGAGGACTGAAGTAAAAAACATTAAAACAAAAAATACGTTTATGAAAAGAATCGGACTATCATTTGTTGCGCTAGCACTAATCGTAAGTGCCTGCAACACAAGCAAAGAACAAAAAAGAGACATGAGTAATCCATTTTTCAGCGAGTACCAGACACCGTTTCAGGTTCCGCCTTTCAACGAAATTAAACTGGAACACTATCTTCCTGCCATCGAAGCCGGAATAAACGATCAGCTGGCTGAAATAAAAGCAATAACCGACAACAAAGAAGAGCCTGCATTCGACAATACCATCCTGGCTTTTGACCAATCGGGACAACTGCTTAACAAAGCGGCCCTGGTATTTTTCAACCTGAATTCGGCCAATACCAACGACGAAATGCAGGCACTGGCCCGTGAAATCACGCCCAAACTATCGGCGCACAGCGACAACATCATGCTTAACAAAGAGCTGTTTGCACGCGTAAAAGCCATCTACGAAAAACGCAACGAGCTGAATCTGGATGCCGAACAATTACGCGTTGTAGAAAAATACTACCGCGACTTTGAACGCAGCGGCGCAAACCTCCCCGATGACAAGCAGGCTGAGTTACGTAAGCTGAACGAAGAACTTTCGATGCTGGAACTCAAATTCGGTGAAAACACACTGGCTGAAACCAACAAAAACTTCAAAATGGTGGTTGACAATGAAGCCGACCTGAAAGGACTTCCGGCCGACGTTATTGCTGCCGCAGCCGAACTGGCCAAACAGGACAGTCTGGAAGGAAAATGGGTTTTCACACTGCAAAAACCAAGCATGCTGCCATTCCTTCAGTATGCCGAAAACCGCGATCTGCGCGAAAAATTGTATAAAGGTTACCTCAACCGCGGTAACAACGACAATGCCAACGACAACAAGCAGATTATTGAGAAAACAGTAAAACTGCGCGAACAAAGGGCCAAACTGCTGGGATACGCTAATCATGCCGCTTACGTACTCGATGTGAACATGGCCAAAACTCCGGAAAATGTGAATGAATTCCTGATGAAACTCTGGACTCCCGCACTCGAACGGGCTAAAAAGGAACGCGCAGATATGCAGGCCATGATCGATAAAGAAGGCGGAAACTTTAAGCTGGAATCATGGGACTGGTGGCACTATGCCGAAAAAGTACGCAAAGCCAAGTACGATCTGGACGAAGCTCAGCTGAAACCCTACTTCAAACTCGACAATGTGGTTGACGGAATGATCTACGTGGCCAATAAACTCTACGGAATCAAATTCATTAAACGGGTCGATATTCCGGTATACAACGAAGAAGCAATCGCTTACGAAGTTCAGGAAGCCGACGGCAAACACATCGGCATTTTCTACATGGATTTCCATCCGCGCCCCGGGAAAGGCAACGGCGCCTGGTGCACCGGCTACCGCGACCAATCGTATAAAGACGGCAAGATGGTCTCCCCCGTTACTTCTATCGTTTGTAACTTTACACGTCCGGCCGGAGATGTTCCGGCGCTTTTAAGTTTCGAAGAAGTGACCACTCTCTTCCACGAAGCCGGCCACGCCTTACACAGCTTGTTTACCGACGGACCTTACCGCCGTACTGCAGGAAACGTTCCGCGCGACTTTGTTGAACTGCCCTCGCAAATTATGGAAAACTGGGCTTCAGAACCTGAAGTACTTCGTGCATATGCCAAGCATTACCAAACCGGCGAAGTCATTCCGGAAGAATTAATCGCGAAAATCGGAAAAAGCGCTCAGTTCAACCAGGGTTTCGAAACCGTTGAATATCTGGCGGCTTCACTGCTCGACATGGACTGGCACACTCAGGCACTTACCGGAGATGTTCCTTCGTTTGAAAAAGCCTCGATGGATAAAGTCGGCCTGATCAACGAAATTGCTCCCCGCTACCGCAGCACCTACTTCTCTCACATCTTCTCCGGAGGTTATTCGGCCGGATATTACGTGTACATCTGGGCTGCCGTACTCGATGCCGATGCTTTCGATGCCTTCAAACAAAGCGGAGATATTTTCAATCCTGAAATTGCCGCGAAATTCCGCACGTTGTTAACCAAATCCGGATCAGACGAAGGAATGACCATCTATAAAAATTTCCGTGGTCAGGAACCATCAATTGAACCTCTGCTGAAACGTAGAGGATTGAAGTAAAAAGAGATTACTGACCAATTTAAAAGACCCGTTCAGCAAGTGCCGGACGGGTCTTTTTTATTCCTTAATAACGAGCAAAACATATAAAATACTGAAAAAGAGGCTGTCAAAAAAATAAAATGGACAGCCTCTTTTTCAGGAAGAATAACATGATTATGAGATAAACAAAGACACAATAAAAAAGGATTGCATTGTTATAGAATTTTCTTGCAGCATCTGTCTTGCAGATTTATTCGTTATACCTGTTTGTCTCGTCATTTCTTCTTTACTTTTCAAGTCCTGATTATTAGGCCAGAACAAAGCTAATTTTCATATGTTCCGATAACTGAGAACTCGGCTAAGTGAGAATAAGGCTGTGTTCCTTCGTTCATATAAATCCTAAGATACCTTGTTACTGGAGGATTTTGCAGAACAAAAGATTGAGTCCCGATCTTTTCAGCCAGCACAAACGATTCGCAGTCAGTCCAATTAATCCCATCAGTACTTTTCTGAATCGTAAATTTTGTAAAATCAGCCGTGTAAAAATTGCTCCGGGAAGTCAGTTCTATTATTGCTACCCCAACAGTTTTTTTCATATCGTATGCCAGCCAATGAGGATAGCCAGGCATTCCGCCTGAATGCTGCGTATGCCAATAAGTATTAACGTCACCATCAATGGTTTTCTCCGGTCCTCCGTTAGGAAGCTGGCCTGTCGCCTCATAAGAATCTGTTGTTGCTGCCCACTCCGACTTATCAATGTTCACCAAAACTTTCTGAACATCAAAACTGGTATAAAAAGTATCGATACAAGTTGAATCAGGAACAAACATTGTACGATATTTAAATGTAGTACCCGGTTTGTAATTTTCGAGAAGCAGATTGTTTTTGGTTGTTTTGCAAAACTTCACCTGTTGTTGGTTACTATTATCTGTATACTGAATTTCGGTACTGATAGCACCACTGGTTAAATCAGCATCTCCCCATAAAATCTGAACTGTATTTGAATTATCGGCCAAAGCATATTTCAGGTATCGATTGCTCAACCCCTGTACATAACTCTCCCCATAAACCCTTCCCAAAACTTCCACCGGAACGGAAACATTCCCGTTCTTGTCGTAGGTATGAATAAAAAAAGAATAAGTATTCTCCGGAAGATTATCGATTATTTGAGAAATTGAATCGGTTCCCTGCGGTACCGGCACTTCAATAGAATCGGTATAATTGTTCCAGAAAATCCGTGCATAAGTCACACTTGGATCAGATCCGCGTTTGCCGCTTATAAGAACCTTGTTATAGCCTGAATTAATTGCAGGTTTAATGATTTTTCCCGGGTAAACAATACCGCCTACAACCACATAGTCCTTGTAAGTACTGTCCATATCCTTACATCCGGCCATGGCTAGTGCAACCATTAAAAATATGAATATATATTTCATTTCAATGTTCTTTAAAGTTAATAGATTTATTCTTGTTGCCCCCAGAAATTCAACTCAACGATGACAACCTGTCCCATGGTTTTATTGGCAAATGTTTCCACTGTTTTAAACCGGATGTAACGTACCGCAGGAATTCCTTCCGGAAATTCAAAGTCTTCTCCCTGAGAGATTGCATAACTAACATCGTCCGAGTTATAGCTTCCTGCAGGCAGACCAGATGGTTTAAACGAATTAAACGTTCCAAGCAAAGTCCAGTTATCCCAGCTCCCATTCGGATTCGGGTTATTGGATCCCCATATTTCAAATGATTTAACACAGGAACCGCTATAAGGAGACTCGTGATATTGAAATTCTTTCATCCGGCTCAATGTTACCTTTTTGCCCAGATCAATTGTAAACCATTGAGGAAGAGGCGAAGTGTGCTTGGAAGCAAATATATTATATCCGAACGATCCATCCCACATTTTGGTAAGGTCAAACGTTTCAACATACTGGTAGGTGTCAGTCGGCAAAAAGACCGGAGACCAGGTATTTTTCGAAATAGGTTCCTCATAGAGTGGTTTTAGCACCTTGATCAGGGTGTCTGATTTATTGTTCCACCTATCGCGAACAAACAGAGCGAACGTTCTTTCCGTTGATTTGAACCCCCGCATGGAGAATGCACCTTTTTCGGCAGCAGTATGAAAAGTCGTAACCGGGGACCAGTCACCTTTTCCGGTAGAATCAGAAAGCAAGACCAAAGCCAACTTTGCCTGAGATTCATTTTCAAAGGTTACCCTAACGCCGCTAAAAGTAGGAGCTAACGTCAACGAACCAAAAACCGTTTTTATAGCCGGAAGCAATGGCTTCACGCTGGCAACAATAGGAGCTGATTCCTTCTGGTTCAGTCCCACACTAAACAGCTTTACTTCATGCTTTAAAGTATCGCCAAACCCGACAATTTCCAGGGTATCCATATAACGGGAGGATTTAGCTTCCCGAAACACATTGGGCTGTATTTCATAAACGGCCTTAACACACGACAAAGTCGGATCATCCGGAAGTTTATAGGTTATTAAAGCCCCGCCTGGAGTAGATTTAATTTTAACATCTGTGATCTGGGCCGGAACGACAGAAGAATCATCAATAAAATCAATTCTTCCGGTTTCTTTACAACGATACAATGTCATCACGCAAAGCACCGCCATAAGGAGATATTGAACTTTTTTCATATTAATTTTCTTTTAAATAAAATACGTTAACTGTTACCATCCCACATTCTGGACAATGTTCCTATTCTGGGTGATATAACTATTCTGGATTGGCCAGAAATAATCCTTAACTCCAAATTTCTGATTCCACAAAACTCTTGGGGCATAATACAACGTTGCGGTTTCCTGATTAATATTCCACCCTTTTATCGGTTTGTTCATTTCCGTAGTTGCTTCTTTCCAGCGACGTAAGTCCCAAAAGCGTTGCCCTTCAAAAGCCAGCTCAATTAACCGTTCACGGTGAATTATCTCACGCAGGCCTGCTTGTGTGGAATACTTGCCTGGATTACTTGAGTATTTGGACCATGAACTTTCAACTGATTCCAGACCGGAACGTTCACGGATCTTGTTGATATATTTAAGAGCTTCGACTGAAGCTTCACATTCGTTTAATGCTTCGGCATAAAGCAAATAAACGTCGGCCAAACGGATTATCGGCCAGGAATAGCTGTTTATCGAATAATCTCTCACATGACCGGCAACATTCTCGTAATGCACGTATTTTTTTATCAGATAGCCAGTAATTGTTCCATACAAATTTGTTTTAAAAGCATGTAGCTGCCCAGTCTTCTGCATGATATAAAAGAGATTTTCGGCATTGTTATCATCATACCGCCCCTGTCCATACCAGACACCACCATCAAAACCTAAATCCGCATAAAAACGTGGTTCCCTGTCAAAGTTCAGTTTGGCCGTTGTATAATCTTTCCGGACATAAAGCTGATCGGCCTCTTCTCCAGCCTGTAACTGATATCTGTTGGCATAATCCCAGGTCTTATCTTCCTCAATAGGAACTCCGTTTTGTGAGTAAAACATCTCGGCAATTTTTAATGGAGGACAGAACCGCGGATGACCCGAAACATTATCAGAAAATTCGGGATCCAGGTCATTCTGGTTTGCATAAAGCTGCAGCTGGTTTGTGTTTCCCTGCGTATTAGCCCAAATAATTTCAGTGTTCCAACGTTCGCACATCCGGTTTCTCAGTGTAAGCTGGGTCTGAATTGTATCGGTAAGCGATTGTGAAACGGAAGGCTGAAACTGATAAAGTTTAAATCCCAGACTGTCACAGACGTCAACAGCTCTTTTGCACGCAACGAGTGCTTTCTCCCATTTTTCTTTTGAGTAAGTGGGATTGAAAAGCGGGGTGCCGTCATTATTTACAAGCTGAACCTGATCGTTATTCCCGTTAAATAAAGGACTTGCGGCAGTGACAAGCACTTTTGCTTTTAAGGCAAGAGCTATTGGCTGGGTAATTCTTCCCAGTTCAGCAGCAGGATTATCAATTTCTGCCGGCAACCCATTTTTTGCTTCATCGATTAATTTAACGATGTAACTAAAGCAACTATCGATCGGCTCCCGGGATACTCTGACTAAATCCGGATCAGAGTCAATTGATAGATTTTCTTTGACTAGCGGAATCGGGCCGTACATCCTCAACAGATAAAAATGATAGTAGGCTTTTAGAAACTTTACTTCGGCAATCCACCTCAGTTTTTCAGAAGCTGAAAGATCGGCCACCTTTGTTATATTTTCAAGGAATATATTGCAATCACGTAACCCCTTGTACAGTCTCCCCCACCGATCGCCATAAGGACTGTTTGTATTTTGATAGCCACGGGCGATATAACTAAAGCTAAAGGGAGAGTTCGTCCGATCCCAGATTTCGTCGCCTGCCATTAATGCCGGATTATCATCCACATCGGCATCATCAGGCATATATGAATAGCAGGTAAAAAGATACTTTTCGGCAGTGCTTCGCATGGTAAAAGCATTATCCACAGTAGCTATATTATCAGGAACAACATCCAGGTAACTGCATGAAAAAAGGCTAACACTAAAGACTACAATAAGAAAAGAAATCCGGGATAGTCTTTTCATTGTACTTATATTATTATATTCTATAATAGTCATGACTTCTAAAATTAATTAAAGGAAATATTCAGGCCTATGTTAAGTGTCCGTTGAATCGGGTATCCCAATCCTTCTCCTCCCATTTCAACATCCCACATTTTAAACTTGCTAAACGTAAGCAGATTGGTTGCGCTGACATAAAAACGGAAAGTCGAAGCGTGAATCTTATTCTGGATTCTTTTAGGGATGGTGTAGCCAAGTTCAACCTGTTTCAACCGGAGGAAAGACCCGTCACGCATAAACCACGTACTGGGTTGCGCATTGTTCTCAATCACTTCATTACTTAACCTTGGCCATACTGAATAAACATCCCGGTTATCTTCCGCCCAGTGGCTATCGGCATACGCTTTTAATATCTGGGTTTGATTCTGGAATGGAGAAGTACTTCTTGGGTTAATCCAGAACGACTCGTTGGCAAGCCCTTGAAAGAAAGCCGAGAAATCAACTCTTTTGTATCCAAATGAAAATCCAAATCCATAGATCATTTCAGGGCTCATTGGATTTCCGATGGGAACCATATCGGCTTCGTTAATTATCCCATCGCGATTGACATCCTGGTACTTGATATCGCCTGCACTATATTTCCCGAAACTCTGGGTCGGTGAGTTTTCAACATCGGCATCATCAATAAACAATCGCTCTGCAATATAACCGAAATTCTGGCTTAACGAGTTTCCTTTATGGAAACGCCAGGGCTCAGCATATTCAGGTTCTTCATAAACTTCATATTTACTGGTGGCATACGTAAAATTGGCCCTTGCCGAAAGCCACATTTCATTGCTCCATGATTGGTTGTAATCGATCGATATGTCGGTTCCGCTAGACGACGCTTCGCCAACGTTAGCTTTCACACTTGCAGCCAACCCCATGGTTACCGGAATATCGGCACGAGTCATTAAAATATTACTGCGACGTTCTTTAAAAACTTCAGCCTGAATATTTACCTTTTGTTGAAACAGCCCCATTTCCAATGCGAAATTCAGTTTCTTGGCAACCTCCCAGGTAATCTTATCATTGGCATAACGGTTTACGGTGACCCCGTTTCTGCTGTACCCCCAGTCACGGCCAAATAACGCGCCTTTATTGCCATCGTTCATATTCACTTCCGAGAGATAAAAAAAGCGATCGGTGGAACTTCCGATGGCATCGTTCCCAACCAAACCATAAGTTCCCCTGATCTTTAAATTCGAAACCGTATTCCGATAAGGTTCCCAGAAATCTTCATTAGAGATATTCCAGGCCACCCCTGCCGATGGGAAGAAGCCAAAACGATGAGATTTCTCGAAACGTTCCGATCCATTGTAACCAAAGTTGAATTCAGTATAATAACGTCCATCGTATGAGTAAGTCATACGTCCCGACAAGCCCAGGTTACGTGAAGGAAGCGAAAGCTGTAAACTGCCGGCATTGGCCTGCAGGCTATGCTTCATGGTATAGATCAATAAACCGCTCAGTTCATGTTTGTCAAATGTTCTGGCATAATTTAAAGCCGATTCCAGATAAAATTCAGAAGAAATTGTTTTATTGCCCTCATTATAATTCAGCCATTCGGTGCCGCTGTCTTCATTGAGAAGGTCAATGCTATACTTGTTTTCAACTTTATCAAAAGTGCTAAGGGCATAATAATACGGATTATAAGAACGGGTTACTGTAAAATATGAATTTCGAATCGTATTAGCCATTGCCCTGAAGTTTAAACCTTTTGCAATCCACTTCAAATCCTGATGCAGTTCGAATAATGCAATCATTTGCGATCGAGAATAATCACGGTATCCCTTGACCATATCGGCATAAGGATTGGTATATTGTCCCTCATCATAGTTTCCAAACATGATATGGTTCACGTATTTATGATCTTCGTCAACCGGATAATAAGCCGGAAAAAGCACCGGGTTTGAATGCATCACTTTATCATACATCCCGGAACCACCATCCAAAGGACCGGTATAATCATCGAAACTGCCGCTCAACCTGACCACCATTTCGGTTGTAGGAGTTACGTTGATATTCACATTGGTTCTTAAAGTATATTTCTGAAGATTGATGTTGCTATTAAAGTTATTGCGTTCATCAACTTCCAGTATTCCATTGTCTTTTGAATATGATCCAGCCACATAATACCGAGCAATTTGACCGCCTCCGCTGACATTCAGGTTGTAACGCTGGTTGCTGGCATAGTCTTTAAAAAGCATTTTTCTCCAGTCGTTGGCTGGATAAACTAGTGGATTGGCTTTTGCTGCAGTACTTTCAATCTTATCGTCTGAATAAAGAGTCATACCCAACGGATATCTGGTTAAGATGGCTTCATTTGACAATTTCATGTAAGTAACCGGATCGGCAAGATCAACATCACGGGTCGGAGCTGAAAACGAATTCTCTACACGAAATGAGAGCTTAGCTTTTCCCTCTTTTCCTTCTTTTGTTGTCACCAGAATTACGCCATTGGCACCACGTGCTCCATACAATGCCGTTGCGGTGGCATCTTTCATGATACTGAAGCTAGCAATATCATCAGGCTGGAGTCGAGCCAAGTCATTCGAAGACAACTCAATACCATCGATCAAAATCAACGGATCAGTTTTATAACCGAAAGTGGTAACACCACGCACGAAGAAATCAGCATTATCCGCACCTGGTTCTCCACTCCTCTGATAAGAAATTATCCCAGCTACCTTACCTGCCAAAGCCGTAGTCAAATTA
>JAEUSS010000294.1 GCA_016788685.1 Prolixibacteraceae bacterium
TGATTTTCATGGCCAACGGATTGATCGTTTTGTTGATTTTATACCTGACCAACAAGCAAAAAACTCAAAGAGAAAGGTACATCAACATTTATCGCAATTTGTACGAAGAGATATTGAGATCGTACCTGTTTGGAGAAATTGAGTGGGAAAAGGCTCTCCCAAAATTCAAGAAATTGAAAAATCCGCTGAACAGAAAAATTCTGACTTCAGTGCTTTTAACTTTTAAGGAAAACCTCAGGGGTGAGATGGATACTCAAATCCCGGAGATATTTGTCAAACTTGGATTAAATACAGATTCACTCCAGTTAGCGGAGTCTTCATTTTACTCAAAAAAAGTACAGGGAATCAGGGAACTGACCAACCTTTATCCGGAAGGTGCTATGGCAATCATTCCGACCTACATCAACCATCCGCACGACCTGGTCAGAACCGAATCTCAGGTTTCATATATCCGGCTGAATCCGGAACGGCCATTTGAATTCCTGAAGACATTAACCAGCCCCTTCCCCCGCTGGACACAGCTGTCAGCTTTCTATTTGCTGCGCCTGCACCAGCTTCCGGTCCCGGCATTCGTTGATTATCTGGACTCAAAACAACCAACGGTCAGAAACTTCTGCCTGCGCATGATTATATTTTTTCAGCAACTTGAAAATGCCTCTGAGATATTTAAGATGCTTGAAAGTCCGCTGGAGATGACCAGATTCCTGGCCATCAAAGCAGTAAACGACCTGCGTCTTTTTGACGGAAAAAAACTGATTAAGGACATGTACGCTGCAGAAACAAACAAAAATAAAATTGAAATAATAAAAGCATTGGAAAAGATAGGTAATGAAGAAGATTTTGATTTTCTGGAATCGATCATTCGGACAGGTTCCGTTACATTAAAAACTGAAGCATGCCGTTCGTTGTATTTTATGAATAAAGAAGGGCAGGAAAGGCTGACACTTTTGAGCCGGGATACCGATCTTCAAATTGAGCAATACCTCGCCCACATAACTGACCCCAGAAACTAAGCCCATGTTTAAAGAATTTATAACCAGCTTCTTCGAGAACTTCTTTCTGATTTATGCGGTAAGCATTTTCAGCATGTATCTCTGGCTTGCCATTGTTTCGGCCAAAGAACTGATCCGGAATTTCTATCATGCCAAAAACGCGAATTACGATGCGATCATCTCTTCGCCTTTTGCCCCGATGATAACTGTTATTGCTCCGGCATTCAACGAATCGCTTACCATTGTTGAAAACATTAAAGCGCTGCTCGCTCTTTATTATCCAAGTTTCGAGATCATCATAATCAACGACGGAAGTACTGACAACACGCTTGAAAAGGCCATTGAAGCGTTCGATCTCGAAAAAGTCACTTATGTCGTCGACTACAAGATTCCGTGCGAGGAAATCCGGGGAATTTACAAGTCACGTAAAAAGGCATTCAACAACCTGACCGTTATCGACAAATACAACGGAGGGAAAGCCGATGCCCTCAACTCCGGAATCAACATCGCCAAAGGTGATTATTTCATCTCCATTGACGTTGATTCGATCATCGATCCCTATGCCCTCCAGAAAATGATCAAACCATTTATGGAAGAAACAGACCGGAAGGTTATTGCTACCGGAGGCGTTATCGGCATTGCAAATTCGTGTAAAATAGTCGACGGGCAAGTTCTCAACATTGAGGTCCCGGATAAATTGCTTCCGCGCTTCCAGGTTATTGAGTACAACAGAGCCTTCCTGATGGGCCGCCTGGCCTGGAGCCGCCTCGACGGACTTCTTCTGATCTCGGGAGCACTGGGGCTGTTCGACAAGGAAGTGGTAATTGCCTGTGGTGGTTACTACACCAAAACCGTTGGAGAAGACATGGAGCTTGTTGTGCGCATGAGAAAATATATGGCCAAGAAAAAAATCAAATATAAAGTTGGCTATGTCCCCGATCCGCTCTGCTGGACTGAAGTTCCGTCAAGTTTAAAAGTCCTGGGCTCCCAGCGCAACCGGTGGACACGTGGTACAATTGACACGCTTTTCCTGCACTGGAACATATTTTTCAACCGGAAATACGGATTTATGGGTATGGTTTCGCATCCGTTCTGGGTATTCTTCGAGTGGCTGGCCCCAATCGTTGAACTCGTTGGTATCATTTATTTTCTGGTCATTGCCATCTTGGGTGAGCCAAACTGGCCATTCTTTTACATCATGCTGTTCTTCGTATACTTTTTCTCAATTACATTTTCAACCTACGCCATACTATACGATGTTCTGGCATACAACAGGTATAAGCAAAAACGAATGATCATTAAACTTATACTCACAGCCTGGCTCGAACCAATCATCTTCCATCCGTTAGTCCTTTTCTGGGCCATCCGCGGAAACTTTGACTATTTCATCCTGAGAAAAAAAGTTTGGGGAAACATGTCGCGCGTTGGATTTGGAAAAAAGAAATAAAACAATCATTCTGAAAAAAAACTAAAAACATGAGTTCATCAAAATCAAATATTTGGTACAAAAAAGCACTACGACCAACCTTGTTAGTGATTCTGATCCTGATGACTGGCCTGTCTGACAGCCTTTTTGCCCAAACCTTTGAAGACGCCCGTAATTATGCCTTCAACGGCGAGCGCGAAAAAGCCCGGCAGATTTGCCGTGCCCTCCTGGCAGAAGACTTTGACTCCGACGTTGCGCTATTGCTTGGAAGAACCTACGCCTGGGACGGTAAATACGACTCAACCCGGATTGTGCTGAATGAAGTGCTGACACGAAACCCCGACAATATGGAAGCCCTGGATGCTTTTGCCGATGTCGAATATTGGTCGGAGAATTACGATAAGGCCATCGAATACTGCGATCTGGCACTACAAAAAGACCCCGCCTCTGATGCCTTTCTGTTGAAAAAAGCCAGAATACAGTACGGTAGCGGGAAAATCGAAAACGCAGTCACCACCCTGGAGGATTTTGTCCAACAACATCCCGGGCATGCAGAAGCCATGAAAAAACTTCAGGACTACCGGCTGGACCTGATGAAAAACAGGATCCGGCTGTCCTATACCATCGACCTTTTTGACAAAAGCTTCAACCGCGATCCGTGGCAAATCACGGCCTTGTCGTATGGGCGAAAAACCAAGTTCGGATCTGTCATTGCGCGGGTAAACATGGCCCGAAGATTTAATGATAACGGGATGCAGTACGAAATGGATGCCTATCCCAAAATCAGCGAAAACAACTATGCGTATCTGAATTACGGATTCTCGCAAAGCTACATCTTCCCCGATCACCGGATCGGTGCCGAGTGGTACCATAACTTTCCCAGATCTTTCGAAGGTTCAGTCGGGGTGAGGAGATTGTATTTCGGCTCCTCCGATGTTAATATTTACACCGCCACCGTAGGAAAATATGTAGGGAATTACTGGCTCTCGCTGCGTTCGTATGTCACCCCCGGAACCGATGGAACTTCGGTCTCAGGCCAACTACACATCAGGCACTACTTTTCCGATCCTGAAGATTATTTAAGCTTGCGCCTGGGCTACGGTGTTTCTCCGGATGATAACCGAAACCTGATTAATGCCGGCCAACGCCTTACTCTTAAATCACGATCCATCCGAATGGAATACAACCATATTTTCAAGCGCATCTGGATTCTAAACACCGGAGCCACCTGGGGAAATGAAGAACGCACGCCTGACTCATATTCCGGATATTACACTTTAGACATCAGCATTTCACGACTATTTTAACTTTACGATATGGCTAATTTCAAGGAATCCATAAATCTTATATTTCGCTCATTAAGGCGATTTCTCAGCCTCAGTTTCATTCTGGCAACAATGATTCTTACCGTCCGGCTGTTTGAACTGATCATCACCTCAAATTTTGCAAATTATCCGGAAGGCAGTTTTATCTACATGGCAGCCGGACTGAAGTTCGACCTGATTTTATACCTCCGGATCTCAGCCGTTCTGATGATTCCTTTTTTGATCCTGGCCTACTTTAGCCAGAAAGCAGCCCGTATCTTTTTCATCTCCTTAAGCATACTCTTAATCCTGGGCGATATCTTGCTGATCCAGTATTTCTCGACTGCGCGAGTACCTCTTGGTGCCGATTTACTGGGCTATTCCCTTCAGGAAATACGACAGACAGTAGGAGCATCCGGCGAAGTTCATATCTTCCCGATCATCATGATTGTCCTCTATCTGGCGTTAATGGTCAGAGTTTTCATCAAGCACGTGTATTTCCGGATCAAGCCCTGGGCAATGGCCGTTTTAACCGTTTTGATGTTCTGCTCACTGATTCCGGTCAAACAACTTTCACCTGATCCTTCAAAATTCAAGGATGAGTTCTCGCTGCTTATTGCCACCAACAAACTCGGGTTCTTTGCCGAAAGTATCACTGCGCATTACCTCAACAAAGAGTCATTAAACAATCAAAAGTTTACATTAAAACCTGTTACATCTTCTCCGGAAGGAAATCCGTTCACTTATGTTGATCCGGACTATCCGTTTCTGCATCAGGAAACAACTCCCGATGCACTGGGAGAATACTTTAACCTGGGAGAAACGCCTCCGAACATTGTACTGATTGTTGTTGAAAGCCTTGGCCGCGCATACAGCGGCCCCAATGCCAACCTGGGAAGCTTTACCCCTTTCCTCGATTCGCTGATGCAAAAAAGCCTTTACTGGGAAAACTGCCTGAGTACCTCTGGCCGTACTTTCCAGGTTCTGCCCGCAACACTGGGCTCATTGCCTTTTGGTGAACGCGGTTTTGCTGAGTTGGGCGAGAAAATGCCCGATCACCTCAGCCTGATCAGCATTTTGAGAAAACAGGCCGGATATACCAGCACTTTTGTTTATGGTGGTGAAGCCGAATTCGACAATATGGAGCTTTTTCTTCGCAAACAGGGGACAGACCAAATCATTGACAGCCGGAAATTTGGCGCAGCCTACAAAAAACTGCCGGCTTCAGGCAACGGCTTTTCATGGGGTTTTGGCGACCGTGAGATCTTCAGCCGATACATCGAACATGTAAAATCAGATCCTGATTCCCGAAAGGTTGATGTAATGCTGACCTTAGCCATGCACTCACCGTTTGTAGTCACCAACCAGGATTATTACAATCAAAAATTCGAAAGCCGGCTGGCCTCCCTTGAACTGAGCGAAAAAATAAAAACATTTGACCAACAATACACCGCCCAGTTCGCGTCCATCCTCTATTTTGATGAATCGTTGCAGCATTTCTTCAATGAATACAGTAAACTGAGTTCATTCCAGAATACGATTTTCGTCATTACAGGCGACCACCGGATGCCCGAAATACCCATCAGTACGCAAATCGACCGGTTTCATGTCCCCTTGGTTATTTATTCTCCGCTGCTGAAGAAAGCCGAAAAATTCTCGTCAATGGTTACTCATTTCGACATCGCCCCATCGCTCATTGCACTTCTGGATGGCGGAAACTATATTTCCCGCCCCCAGGTAGCCTCGTGGATCGGTCACGGACTCGACAATTCGGTTGATTTCAGAAACCTGAATACCTATCCGCTGATGCGAAATAAAAATGAAATTCTTGATCTGGCCAGCAATACCGATTTTCTGGCAGGACAAAACCTGTTCCAGATCTATCCAAACCTGAATATTGAGCCATTGGATGACCCGGCGCACCGGAAGTTGCTGAAAGAAGAGCTGGATAATTTTATCCGGAAGAATAACTATGCAACCCAGAACAATAAACTAATTCCGGATTCGCTGAAAAAGTGGACATTCCAGTAAAGAGTAAAATTGCTGAAAATCTCCGGATACCTCTGAAAAAAGACAATCAGAGATTTTCAGCAATTTCTCCGGAAAAGCTTTCAGTAGCCGGACCGATCATGAAAACAGTTCCATCCTCAGTCCATTCAATCTCCAGTTTCCCGAACTGAAGTTCGACAGCAACGCGCCGTCCGGTATAATTATTTAAGGCTGAAGCAACTGCCGATGCACAACTTCCGGTACCACACGCCAGCGTAGCTCCGGCACCGCGTTCCCAGGTACGTATTTTTATCCGCTCACGGCTGATTACTTCCACAAAATTCACGTTTGTTCCCTTCGGGAATAAGGCATGTTTTTCTATTGCCCGTCCGTATTTTTCCAATTCAACGGCTTTTACTTCCGGAACAAAAACCATAGTGTGCGGAACGCCCATCAGCAAACTGGTTACACAAAACTCCTGATTGTCAATCTGTATTGGCTCCTGAATGGCTTCTTTTTCGTTGCCCAGCATTGGGATAAACTGCCGTTCGAGATTGGGTTTTCCCATATTCACGCGAACAGCAACTACTCCCCCGCTGTTGGTTATTACTTCCGGGATCATTATGCCGGCGAAAGTCTCTATTTTAAAGGACTTGGATTTTACGAGACCTCTTTCGTAAGCGTACCGGGCGAAACAGCGAATCGCATTGCCGCACATGTTGGCCTCGCTGCCATCGGCATTAATAATTCGCATCCGCAAATCGGCCACTTCCGAAGGTAAAACAATCACAATTCCGTCGGCCCCAATTCCTAACTGGCGGTGGCACCAGGCGACAGCAAGCCCGGAGTAATTCAGGTCACGGTTGTCCGGATTCTCGATGAAGATAAAATCGTTGCCCAGACCGTGCATTTTAGTAAACTTCATAAAAAGAGTAAAAGCTATGACAATAAAAATTTACGGGCACTTTCCAGGTCTTCCGGAGTATCGATACCGATATTCTCGAACTGAGTTTGTGCCGTTTTAATGCGGTAACCGTTTTCGAGCCAGCGCAACTGTTCGAGCGATTCGGCTTTTTCGAGCGTGCCGAGCGGCAATTGTGTCAGTTGCAGCAAAACATCATACCGGTAGGCATACATTCCGATATGGCTGTAAAACGTGTTCCGCATGATCCACTCCTCCGGCTGGCAGTCGCGCACAAACGGGATAGGCGAACGGCTAAAATACATCGCTTCCTGCTTTTGGCTGATCACCACTTTGGGGCGGTTGATGTTGGTGATTTCGGCCGCATTGGTAATGGGTTTTATCAGGGTAGCAATTTCGGTGGCTGCTGAATCGAAGCACGATTTGAGCCCTTCGACCTGCTCTGGCCTGATGAACGGCTCATCCCCCTGGACATTGATTACCACATCAAACTTCAGGTATTCTGCGACTTTCTGTGCAGCTTCTGCGCAACGGTCGGTTCCGCTCTGATGATTGGGCGACGTGTAAACAGCTTTTCCTCCAAATGCCTCAACGGCCTGGTAAATGCGTTCGTCGTCGGTAGCGACAAAAACATGGTCAATTGCTTTTTTAGCATTTTCGTAAACCCACTGAATAATAGGTTTACCATCCAGTTGAGCCAATGGTTTTCCGGGGAAACGGGTCGACTGAAAACGGGCCGGAATAATTGCAATAAAGTTCATTCTGTCATTTCATTTGATTGATTTGTACACCAAAAGCTAAAACATGTTAAAACAGATGTAGCTTAGAGCGCTGAAATCAAAGTTAATTTAATTTTGAACTGCACTTAAACGTTAAAATAGTAATTTTGCAAAGTTAAACATATTGTCCTTACGATGGATATTCAGGAAATAAAACAACGATTTGGAATTATAGGCAATTCGCCGGGATTGCTGCATGTGATTGAAATTGCCGTTCAGGTTGCCCCGACTGATCTTTCGGTTCTGATAACCGGAGAGAGCGGAACAGGGAAAGAATCTTTTCCGCAAATTATTCACCAGTTTTCGGCACGCAAACACGGCAAATACATTGCAGTAAACTGTGGCGCTATTCCCGAAGGAACCATCGATTCTGAACTCTTCGGGCACGAAAAGGGATCGTTTACCGGTGCCTTGGCCGACCGGAAAGGCTATTTCGAAGAAGCCGACGGAGGAACCATCTTTCTCGATGAAATTGGCGAACTCCCGCTATCAACGCAGGTTCGGCTGCTCCGGGTACTCGAAGCCGGTGAATTCATGAAAGTAGGATCATCAAAAGTACTGAAAACCAACGTTCGGGTGGTAGCTGCAACCAATGTTAACATTCCGGAAGCCATTGAGAAAGGTAAATTCCGTGAAGACCTGTACTATCGATTAAATACGGTTCCAATCCGGGTGTTGCCTCTGCGCGACCGTACGGAGGACATCCACCTGCTTTTCCGTAAGTTTGCGTCTGACTTTGCCGACAAATACCGTATGCCGGCTATCCGGCTCGACAATGAAGCAGTAGCCATTTTACTCAACTACCGCTGGCCCGGCAATGTGCGCCAGCTCAAGAATATAACCGAACAGATCTCGATCATCGAAAAAGAACGAATCATCGATGCCAAGACCTTACTGCATTACATTCCGGTACACAACGAAAATAAGCTCCCGGCATTGTACCACGCAGTAGACGAGAAGACCTTTTCATCGGAGCGCGAAATCCTGTATCAGATTCTGTTCGACATGAAAAAAGACATGAACGACCTGAAAAAACTCGTTCATAATATCCTGCAAAATGAGGCCACCATCGCCGATGTACGCGACGACAATGCCCAACTGATCAGGAAACTTTATCAGACCGAGAACGGAAACTACATCCCCGACCAGCCTGCACCGAACCGTGTAACCATAAACCCGGTAACACACACGAATATTCTCGACACCGAAGAGTTTGTTGAAGAATCCCTGTCGCTCGAAGACAAAGAAGTGGAAATGATACAGAAAGCCCTCGAAAAACATAAGGGGAAACGCAAATATGCCGCCCGCGAACTGGGCATTTCGGAACGAACCCTTTACCGGAAAATTAAAGAATACGACATCGATTAATTATGAAGATACGAAGTTTAACACTCATCCTGCTCTCAACGCTGCTTGCTGCTGTTATTTTTACAGCTTGTAAAGTCAGCTACTCGTTTACCGGAGCATCCATTGCGCCCAACGTAAAAACCTTTTCGGTTTATTATTTCCCAAACCGGGCCCGGCTGGTCAATCCCAACCTGAGTATGGAGTTTACCCAGGGAACCTACGGACTGGAGAATAAGATCATCAAACAAACCTCGCTCAATCAGGTTCAGGAAAATGGTGATCTGGAGTTCTCCGGGCAAATAACCGATTACGATGTCAGGCCAATGAATATTTCGGAAGGCGACCTTGCTGCCCAAAACCGGCTCACCATCACGGTCAAAGTAAAGTTCACCAACAACAAAGACCACGAGCAGGACTGGGAAAAATCTTTTTCGGCTTACGAAGATTTCTCGAGTACCAGTTCGCTGAATGCCGTTGAAGACGGTTTAGTACCTGAAATCGTTAAAAAATTAACCGACGACATTTTCAACGCATCCATAGCAAACTGGTAATCCATGACGGCCGAGCAAATATACCAATACATACAGGCTCCTGAAAAACTAAACCGGGAGACTCTTCCGCTCCTGAAAGCTTTAACCGAGCGCTATTCGGCATTTGAAACCGGCTGGATACTTTACCTGAAAAACTTAAAAAACCTGAACGACTCATCGTTCGAACAAGAGTTGATTAACGGCGCAATCCGCATTCACGACCGCCGCAAATTATACCTGTTCCTGCACGGGCCAATCGGGGAAGAAGCAGTTCAGGGACAGGCAGAACCCGAAAAAACTGATCCTGCCGAAGAGATGGATATTTTCAGCCTGATTCTGCCAACCGAATACAGGCTTGAAACCGATGAAAAAACGGAGGAAACAATGGGCGAAGTAGCCCGGTCAATTCAGAATAAATCAGAGAAAAAATACGGCCTGATCGAAAAATTTCTGGAAGCCAGACCCAAAATGCCGCAGATAAAAGAAGAAGAATCCGTTTCGCCGATGGAAAGTCCGAAACCCAAAGAAGACGATGACGACGATTTTGTTACAGAAACCCTGGCTTTCATCTATGCCCGTCAGGGATATAACAAAAAAGCGATTCATATATTTGAGAAATTAAGTTTGAAATATCCGGAAAAAAGTACTTACTTTGCCGCTCAGATTGAAAAAATCAAAAGTTTAATGAACAATTAATTCCATTAATATGTACACACTGATCACCGTTTTATTATTCATCACTTGTGTTTTGTTGATTTTGATCGTACTGGTTCAAAACTCAAAAGGTGGTGGATTAGCCAGTAACTTTCAATCTTCAAACCAGATTATGGGAGTTCGCAAAACAACCGACTTCCTCGAAAAAGCGACCTGGGTATTAGCCGGTGCGTTGTTACTCTTTTCAATCATGGGTAGCGCATTCATCCCGAGAGACGGCAAAGTTGGCGGCCAATCAGCAATCAAAGACCAGATCGAAAATGCAGTTGATCCCAATCAGGTTCCAAGTTTCCCTGCTTCTGACGCAAAAACAGCAGCTCCGGCAACAACAGCAGCTCCTGATTCAACAAAATAAGAAATCCATTTTCAGGTTTAATCTGAAATAGCTATAACTGAAAGTCTTCAATGCAAAACATTGAAGACTTTTTTTTTCAACTTTCCTGTCATCATTCAAAACCTAACACGACATGATCCGAAAAATTTCCTTACTCTGCCTGATTGCAGCCCATATGCTACTCGCATTTTCGTCCTGCAAAAAAGAAGTTGCTCCTCCCTCACCGGTACTGCCGGTTCCGACAGACCGCCAGCTGGCCTGGCACGAAATGGAACAGTATGCTTTTGTGCATTTTACCACCAACACCTTCACCGGTAAAGAATGGGGCTACGGAGACGAAAGCGAATCGGTTTTTAACCCGACAGCTATGGATGTGACTCAGTGGACCAGAACCATTAAAGCCTCCGGATTAAAGGGCTTGGTGCTGACCTGCAAACACCACGACGGCTTTTGCCTGTGGCCCAGCCAGTACACCGAACACTCGGTAAAAAACAGCCCGTACAAAGACGGAAAGGGCAATGTGGTTGATGAAGTTGAAAAAGCCTGCCGGGCAGAAGGCCTTAAATTCGGGGTCTACCTTTCTCCCTGGGACCGCAACCGTGCCGACTACGGAACTCCCTCGTATGTTGAATATTACCGCAACCAGCTGAAAGAGCTTTTTGATGCGCACAAACCCGTATTCGAAATGTGGTTTGACGGAGCCAACGGAGGCGACGGGTATTACGGAGGCGCCAACGAAAAACGCAAAATTGACGGAAAAACATACTACGACTGGCCAACAACCCTCAGCATGATCCGCGAAATGGAGCCCAATGTAATCTTCTTCAGCGACGCCGGCCCGGATATTCGCTGGTGCGGCAACGAAAGGGGCTATGTCAGCGAAACCAACTGGAATACCATCACTCCCG